>NZ_JBRFPI010000184.1:0-8704 GCF_053579595.1 Cellvibrio sp. | reverse complement strand
ACCCAAATCAGAATACTCAATAAACCGGTAGCGACTAATGTTTTGAGGGGCTTTTGAATCATCTGACGTGAGCAAGGGTTGTTTTAATTCGGTCACGCGGGTTACTCCTTTTTCTACCGTCTTGACCCGTGTGGCCAGCGCAAGTTCGGGCAACCAATCTACTTCATAAGTGACCTGATCAATGGTGCCGCGATACTGAATTCGATTCATGTCGCCCAATGGACTGATTTCACGAGTTTTGGGTAATTTTTGTAGCAGCGCAGGATTGATTGCAGCTGCAAAGGATTGCCATGCCGGGGCAACCTGAAGCAAATTCAAATCCACTGGGGAATATTCGATGACCTGTTGATCAGCATGAAATGCTTTGCTGTAGAACCACAGGTTTTGACTGGTTTTTGTCCATATCTCACTGGTATTCGTGGTGATGTCCAGCCACTCAACCCGTGTCGGGGATCGCCACAGGTGCCCGTGAGTTAGGGCGTCACTTCCAGTACCGTAAACGCGTGTAGTGAATTCCGCATTGACCGTTGAGAGACTTGTTGCGATGGAATTTTGCGTGACACTGGGCGGGGACGTTTGATGAGTTGTGCATCCTGCCAGGGGCATCAATACGAATAGCAAAAACAGCAATTGTTTCTTCATTTGAAAATACACTCTTTTAACAGGAAAACACCGCTGCCAATAGGCAACGGTGTTGTAGGGTTGGTAAGGCGTGTTCTTATCCGGCGTTAGCGACCACGCTTATTGAGACCCAAAGCATCAGCCATGATGTGGTAAATCACATGCTGTTCTTGCACACCACGGAACAGGTGCGCGTTCGGACCTTGTGCATACAAGCCTACGTCTTCACCGGCATGAGTTTCCGAGCCAAGCGGAACGGTTGCTTCTTGCATATAGGCGGGGCTGGTAGTGTCCACATAAGTCAGATCCGGGCGAGCTGCACCACCTTCATAAATGGCTGGTACCGGGCTCTCGTTGGTGCCATTGAACTCACGGCGAGTAAATCCGCCTGTAAAGCCAGGGCCGTTAGCGTAGGACACTGTGGTGTAAGGCAGCCCCAAACTATCCTTGGCGGCCACACCATTAACCGCTGCTTTACCCAGAATAGGGTTGCCGCGCTCCGGGTAACCGGCAATAGTGAACACATGGCTGTGGTCTGCTGTTACCACGATCAAGGTTTCGCGCGGATCAGTCATCGCCACAGCGGCTTTGACCGCATCAGACAGGGCGATAGTATCGGTCAGTGCGCGGAAGGCATTCCCCGAGTGATGGGCATGATCGATACGACCTGCTTCAATCATCAGGTAGAACCCTTTTTTGTTTTTCTCCAGCATCTTGATCGCTTTAGTCGTCATTTCTGCCAGCGATGGCTCACCGGCAATATCCTGCGCACGATCAGCTTCATAACGCATGTGGGAAGGCTCGAACAGTCCCAGCAGGTGGTTTGTCTTGCGAGGATCGATGGCATCAAACCCTTTTTTATCCCACACATAAGCTGCTTTCGAATATTTGCTTACCCACTCTTGATGCAGGTTGCGCCCGTCGCGGCGAATACCGGTGCGACCGGTGTATTCAGGGTCAGCTTCAGTTTCTGCCGAGAAATAACGGCGTCCGCCACCTAACACGACTTCCAGGCCATTGCCGTAAGGGAATTCAAGCAGCTGGCGGGCGATATCCTTCACTGTTGCACCAGCTGGCAAATTGGCATCGGCTTCCCAGTCACGATTGGGCGTATGTGCGAAGTTAACGGCTGGAGTCGCATGGGTAACGCGTGCGGTGCTCACTACACCGGTAGACATACCGCGCTCTTCCGCTTGCTCAAGAATCGTTTTCACGCTGGCCGCAGCCACAACACTGGCATCTTTTTCACTGCGTGACACGGTTTGATTAACCGAAATAGCACCGTCATTGGCTTTAATGCCAGCAACCATCGCCGTCGCGGTTGGTGCTGAATCGGATGTTTGTTGGTTAGCACTGGCAGTGACACTTAGCGCAAAATGCGGGAGTTGTTCGAAAGCCAATCGATTGCTCTCACCGTCACGATTGTTCAACTGTCCCTCAAGAATACGGGCGGCGGTGACGGTGGATACACCCATGCCATCGCCCACAATCAGAATGACATTCTTGGCGTTGGTACCGGCATACGCCTTCCGCTTGGCTTCAGCTAACGCTTCCTGCCCAGACTCGTACCAGTAGGCAGGGGTATTAAATTCAGCTTGAGGTTTATCGGGGTTGTGAGGGTTCTTGTGGGCAGCGGCCAAGGGAGCAGCCATGGCTATGGCAAGGGCTAATGCGCTCGAAGCGAAGGTCTTAATGTTATTCATGAAATAGCACCTCTTGGATTGAGACGAAAGTGTCATCTCGATAATCTAAAGGGGTTTATTGACAGAATAATGACGAACAAAAGTCTTTTGTGTGACCAACTTGAATTAGAGGCAAGAAATTGACTATACGAAGAGGTTTAATAAGGTGTCAGTTCGGTGGTAGATATTTGCAAAAAAAGATGAAATAAAAGTTATCTTCAGCGCAATTTTAATATTATAGGCTTACTTACCAATTTGGCCGCTGACATGTCACCAATGTCCACTTTTGGTTGGGCGCGCGTGACTTGCCAACTTCCGGTATTGGCGTGCGCCGTGATAAGGCGGCGCTTTCCCCGTGGGTGAAAATCCCACTCGGCTATCGCTCCAGCCGAAAGCAACCGGAGCAACTATGGAGGCAACGAAATGGTTGAAGCCTCCGGTGAAGCGTGCCACAAAATACGGTGGCAGCGCGAGTGTGCAGGCCGTAACGCGAGTGAGCGCCGAGCAATCCTCGAAAAGGACGTTGCACAGGCCGACCTGACCGTCATATCGGGGAAGGCTGATACAACTGGGGGACTTGAGCAAGGCTGATCCCAGTTGCTGTGCCGGGGTAGTGGCGACAGCATGTACACAAGGGAGGCGCGCGCAACACGGGAAGCCCCTCTGCGTGATCTGGGGAGATCAACCGAACACCCGCGAGGGAGCGTTCGGGCGCATTGGGGTGGCGGAGAGGTTATTAGTACCGTAGAAGCCGGGTAATGCCAGTGGAGGAAAGGGGCCTCAGTTCAAAACCAATGTTTAAAGTAGGAAAGGATCAGGAGATTGGGCAACCTAGCAACTCCAATTAGCGTTCGGAAACTACAGAGAACATTACACGTAAAAGCGAAGACTGAAGATAGCTACCGTTTCTACTCCCTCTATGACAAATTGTATCGACAAGATGTTTTGGCTCATGCCTACACCAAGTGCCGCGCTAACCTTGGGGCTCCGAGTGTAGACCGACAAGATTTCTCGGATATAGAAGCATACGGTGTTGAGCGAGGGTTAGGGGAAAAATTACGTCAGTGACCTGCTCAAGAGAATACTCTGCTAAAGGTTACGATTTCTTACTGGGAGGGTCAGTCGGCTTGGGGTCGGGCTGAGCATCAAGCCTAACGAAATTGTCTGGTGAATATGTAACAGATAAATCCAATGGATCGGCAGAGAAAAAAGCGTCGCCTGCTTTGCGGGGATTTGGAGAACGAATACGTGCTAGCAGAGCATCAAGTTGGTCTTTCATATCGGACACAGGTTTCACCTTAAGGATAGTGATATCAGAATGAACAGCATTCCAGACTTCAATAGCCGATTATCTCAACACCGACACATTGAATACCAAATCCCTTTTTCCATGAAATGTACACGCTCCATTCCTGAGGGAGCACCCAAGCATGGTCGGCTCTACAGACATGGATCATCCTCCCGAGCAACAGCCAAAGTCAAACATCGAAAGGTTGATTTCGACATCAACCAGCGGGAAGGGGTACTACTCAATGGATAAGGCTCATGCCGTAGTTTACAAATCTCCGCCAGACAAAACCGATCGTGTGGAGGTTTGGAAGCTTGAGGAAAAACAAACTGAAGTTGCTACGGCGCTTACCGCTTACTGGGGTGCTCAAAAGGGCAATGCTGAGCAGCTAGTCTTTATTTCAAATGACACCGACCTTGAACCAGCCCTCATGGCCATCAGAGAAGACTATGGTAACCAGGTTCAGATCGGCGTCGTGTTGCCCATTGGTGAGCGCCCCCAAGGCACAGTGCGCCGCCCGGGAAATAACCACTGGGTGTTTTAACTGATTGGGCGCGTGGTGTCGTTTAAAATGATGAGATCGCTTCAAGCCAGTTACCTATGACGAGAGCAACCAGAAAAAAACCCATCAGGAAGCCTCATTATTGATAACGGTTTCCAAACAAGTCCGTGAGGATCTTACTGTACTGTCGGGCTGCGAAGCCTTGCTTTATATAATATTCTTTTTAGCAACTACGTAGGATCACTCAACCCGCAAATCCATGCTATCAAAGAATACGACGCCCTGAGCTTCTATATAGATTTTCCCTCGGGGTTAGCAGTGCCTATTTCTCCTTTTTGCTGCGGCAGTTGAGATTTGGTGATTTAGAATCGCGGCATGGAATTTTTTATAAACTATTCCTATAAATTTGTAGCGAAGCAATTCCTATAAATCGTCCATAACCTAGATGGTTCCGCGCCGGATTTATAGACTTATCCCATAATCCGCACTAAAAGTCTCCGTTTTTACTGTTCCGAAAAGGCAAACCAGAAGTGGTTTGCTTTTTTTGTTTGTGGGTTTGGATAAGATCCCGTCTGCAAGGATAATTCTGTACATTACAAATTCGCGCCTTGTAAAAATCTGGCTACACTTTCTACATAATTCCCATAACGTCTGCCCAGGAAGTCACCATGAAAAATAAGTCGAACCAGCTCCTATTATCGTCCCTCACGGTTTCATTATTGGCCTTGCACGGTTGTGGCGGCGGCAGCGATACCGAGAAAGTGCCGGCACCTTCCGGCCCTGATGCTTACGTAGCGGGGACTCATCCGCGTTTTGATCCGGTCATTTCCGATGTTCCGTTTAATACCGATTTGGTCTTTGCGGCGGCAGCGACTTCGGATGGCACCGCCAGTCTGGGTGCAGCGACCGACCCGGTACGGGCAACTATCAATCAGCTCGATGGATTTTCTACTTCGGCTTTCTTCGATATTTTAATCAGTGGCAGCGTCAATCCAGCGACTGTGCTGGCATCCAAAAGTGTGTTTTTGATTGAATTGAATACCGGTGGTAAAGATGCGTTGAACCCCGCCAATATCGTCGGTGTGGTTGGCCCTGCTAATTATGATGCGGTAGTGGTTTCACAGGATGGCGGTACCAATAACGTGATCCGCATTCGTCCGACCAAACCGCTGAAATCCAAAAGCAAATATCTGGTGTTTATCACCGATGATGTGAAAAATGCCAGCGGTGCCAGCCTGACCCGCTCCTGGACCTACAACGCCCTGCGCGATACAAGTTATGAAACCCTGGGTGGACTAGTGCCAGTGCGCAATGCGATCGTTGGTTGGGAAACCCTCGCCAGTGGATTTTTGGCCGCAGTGAGCGGTGGCCAACTAACAGCGGCGGCGGCAAAAGAAAAATTGGTGCTGACCTATACATTCACCACAACCGACCCAGTCACCGGTTTGGTCGCTATGGCATCGCCGCGCGCGGCCGTTGCAAGCACCCAAATCGCGGCGGGCGTAGCGCCATCAGCGGCAGTTGCCAATGCGATGACGCTGGATTCTATTGGTTTATTACCTACGCCTAAAAAACGTGACCTAGGTGTCTCCGGGCTTACCGGTATCGATTTCAATAGCTTTAGCCCTGCGCTTGCGGCCAATGTGGGCAAGCTCTACACCGGCTACATCAAACTACCGTATTACCAGACTGCTGCGACCGGTTTGGCGTTTGGCGAATACTTAAAACGCAGTTGGAAACCGGATCTAACCCTCGCCAGCGCACTGGGGGTGACCGTACCTACCGATGTAGATGGCAGCTACAACGTCACTTATCGCTATCCCTTTGCGGCAAAAACCGGCGATGAATCTGTGCCCCTGCAAGTCACCTTGCCACAAGATAACTGGGTGCCCGGTTATGCAGGCGCAGCAAATTGCGGCCAGATCTACGCTGTAACTGGCTATCCCACAGTGATCTATGTGCACGGTATTACTAGTGATCGCGCCTCTGTTCTGGCGCTTGGCCACACTCTGGCCAGTCGGTGTATCGCCACTGTCGCGATCGATTTGCCGGTTCATGGTATTCCAGCCAACAGTGCATTAGTCAACGTGTTGAATGTGGAAAAGAGTAAGTCGATTCCCTTCACTGCACTCTACGGCGCTAATGCCCCGCACGAGCGCCATTTCAATGTCGCCGGCTCAGGCGGTGCTCCCGCCCCGATGAACTTTGAAGCTCCCGGTACTACCGATGGCTCAGGTGCGCAGTTTATTAACCTCGGCTACCTGACCAATACTCGCGACAATAACCGTCAGGCGGTGATGGATTTACTCAACCTCAATGCCAGCCTCAGCGGTGTTAATACGGAGATGTTGAAATCAGTCACTACCGGTCTGGATTTGAACCGTGTGTATGTGGTCGGTGTATCGCTGGGGGGCATTTTGGGGAGCGTGTTTACTACCGTGAACCAACTGGCTATTGCTAATGATGGCAAGGTAGGCTTGCCCTCAAACCTCAATCCCATCCGCGGTATCGTAACCAGTGCAGCAGGTACCCAAGTAGCGCAGGTTCTGGTGAATTCAGCCACCTTTACCCCGGTCATCAATGGCGGTTTGGCCGCTAGTGGCGTCAACGTGGGCACCAGCAATTACGAGCGTTTCCTTTACGCCGCGCAGAGTGCGATGGATGCGGGCGATCCGGTCAACTATATGCAAACCCTCGCCGCTTTGGGCGTGCCTGCCTTGGTGCAGCAAATTAATAACGATGCAGTGATCCCCAATAGCGCTGCCAGTGCCCCTTTAACCGGTACCTCTGCAATGGCATCGCTACTCAATACCACCCAATTGGGATTGGGTAGCACCCAGTTGGGACGCGGTTATGTGAAGCACACGGCAGGCGGTCACTCTTCGCTGTTGCGCCCGGAGGGTGGTGCGCCTCAGGTAACGGCGGAGTTACAAACCCAAGTGGTCACATTTGTATTGAATAACGGTGGTGTTGCCGTGGGTGGCGGTGCACCAGGCAATATTGAACTGCCTGCAAACTGATCCATCAGTTTCTTGTAATGCTGTTTACATAAACCCCGGCTTGCCGGGGTTTATTTTTTTACACCAGAATTTACGCGGTGATGGCGCAATACCTGCTAATAAATTAGGGTAAACTGCTGCTCGGTTTGCAGCCCTGCTGTGTTGATGAGTGTGTAATATGACCCCACGCAATTATTTATATCTGCTTAAAAAATACGATGAGTACCAGGTCCAAATTGAACGTTTGCTGGAATCCATTGTGACTTCATTATCGCCCAATAAATTGGAAACCTCGCACGAGCAATTGAATGAAGTCGTTAAACGCCTGCATCTCTCTTATCCTTTTGTAGAGTTACTCTATTGTCTCGATGAAAAAGGTGTGCAAACCACCGAGTCTGCCGCATCGCCCACAGTACCTGACCCCAAACGCCGCGAGCCAGGTTTTGGCTCTGATCGCAGCAATCGTGTTTATTACACACTCGCGCGCGATAACACTGCGACTGCAACCGTAACCCAGCCTTATCTCTCCAGCGCCACTCACCAGTTGGCGATTTCCGCAGTTCAACGTTTTGTGGATGCCGATAATGCAACGCGTTATTTGGTGATCAATTTTAATTTGGAAAAACTGATCACCTTTTTGAATGGCGACAGTTTGCGCCGCGTGGTGCATCCATTGTTCCAGGTGATTTACGGTGTGATCGGTATCATGCTGGTGTTGGTATCCATGCTCTTGTTATTTTCGGCGGGGCAATCGCTTTATGAGATGATTCACGAACATACCAATACCGCTACCCAAGCGTTCCAATCGGTCATTTTAGTGACTTTGGGCTTGGCAATTTTTGATTTGGGCAAAACGATCCTCGAAGAAGAAGTGTTGTTGCACAAAGACATTCACCACACAGGTTCAACACGCCGCACCATTGCGCGGTTTATGTCGGCGATTGTGATTGCGGTATCGATTGAATCACTGCTGCTGATGTTTAAATCCTTGCTCGGCGATGCCACCCATTTAAATTCAGCCGTATTTATGTTGTTTGCTGCGGTGGCGTTATTGGTAGGCTTGGGCGCGTATTTAAAATTAACTAGCGAAAAGCGATAACCCCACCCTAACCCTCCCCTTTAAAAAGGGAGGGGATAATAGCCCCTCCCCCTGATAAGGGGGAGATGGGCGCCCGGCTAGGGGAGGGGTTAACTTATGCGGAAAAATAATTCATGACCACAAAAACCAAAAGTGCATTTGTCTGCAACGACTGCGGAGCCGATTATAAAAAATGGCAAGGGCAGTGCACTGAATGTGGTGTGTGGAATAGTTTAAGCGAAGTGCGCTTGGGCCCAACGCCCGCTAACCGTTCAGCAAAGTTTGAAGGTTATGCCGGTGGTGCGGCAGGCAATAAAATCCAAACCCTCGCCGACATTTCACTCAATGATGTACCGCGTTTCAGCAGCGGAGCAGGGGAGTTTGATCGCGTACTCGGCGGCGGTTTTGTGCCCGGCTCGGTGGTGTTGATTGGCGGTAATCCTGGCGCCGGAAAATCCACGCTATTATTGCAAACCCTGTGCAACCTTGCGCGCACCATGCCCGCACTTTATATAACCGGTGAAGAATCGCTCC
>NZ_JBRFPI010000183.1:0-8801 GCF_053579595.1 Cellvibrio sp. | reverse complement strand
TGCGCACGATTAAACGTAGGTATTATTACGCTAACCAGTGGCATTAATGATGGCTCACTCATTTTGCGAACCTGTATTGATCGAACCTTTTTCAATCATATTGCGAAAGTAACTATTGCTCTCATAGAGAGCAGAGTAGCTATCATTTGCAATCAATTTCCCATCGGCAATAACGGTGATCTTATCCGATAATTTTATCGCTGCAGGGCGATGAGAAATAACGATAATCAGCCTGTCATGTTTTAATTGGTTTAGCAGTTGCATCAATTCGTGTTCTGAATCTATATCCAACGCGCTAGTGGGTTCATCCAGAACCAGAATTTTGTTATTCCGGTAGAGTGCGCGTGCAATGCCGATGCGCTGGCGCTGGCCGCCACTGAGTAACTTTCCATCTTGCCCCAGATCATTTTCCAAGCCCTTGGGGAGTTTTTCGACAAACTCCATGGCATTGGCTTGCTGCAAGGCAGTTTTGACTCGCGCAATATCGACGTCTTCACGATTTACACCAAAAGCGACATTGGTAATCACGTCACCATCGAGAATAAAAATATGTTGCGGGACATAGCCAATGGTGCGTTGGTAGGCGATTAAATCTTTGCCAGCAGTTGGCCTGTGGTTAGTAAAGAGCTGACCGCTAGCTGGTGGCAAGAGGCCGAGAATAATGTCGGCTAGGGTGGACTTTCCGGAGCCCGAAGGTCCGGCAATAGTGTTGAGCTGGCCTTTGGTAAATTTGACGGTGACATCATCCAGTGCAGGTTTATTAGCTTTGGGATAGAGATAGCAGATGTTTTTCAGTTCAATTTCGGTCACATCGGCGATAGGGGGAACATCAGTTTTTTCGTCGCTTGGTGTGTCAATATCCAGCTGCTTGCGCAAAAAAATGGCGACGCCACCATTTGCACTCATGCTGGAAACCGATTTGTAAATTTGCTGCATGGTTGGCAAGAGTTTGTAGCCTGCCAGCGCATAAACACTCAAGAGCGATACGACGTTAGTACTCTCATTGCTGCCGCTGAGAAGCCATACGGCAAACAAAAGTATGGCGCTGAATGAAACTGTTTCAATAGCAAAGCGCGGTAAGTCACCGGAGAGTGCAATGTACGCGCTGGAATCCAGCCCTTGTTTATTGGCGGCGAGATATTGTTGGGTGTATTTTGCTTCAAGTGCATTTAATTTGATGTCTTTGATTCCGATAAAGGATTCCGACATGATTGATTGAACCACTTTGTTGCGTTTGGTAATAATGTCGCCATGGGCACGCAGGGATGTTTTTATCAGCCAGTAAGTACACAAGTAAGCGCCGCCGACTACCAGGGCCGAACCAACCGCGACTACAGGATCGAGAAATAACAGGCCCACCAGAATAATGAGTGCAATAAATAATTGGCTGCACATTAACAAATAAGGTTGTAACACCATGTAGATAAAGCGCGGTGCATCGGCGGAAATGGTGGATATTAGTTTGTTGTAATTCGTGGTTTTGTGAAATAAATAATCCCGACGAATGGATTTTTCAAACAATTGGCATTGCAAATTGCTGCCGAGATAAATCGAAAATGTAAAATGCAGCCATAAGGTCAATGCGCTGACAAAATTGGAAATAAAAATCATCGCAATTGACAGCAAGGCAAAACCGGTAATGAATTCCTGGTTAGATTGGAAGTCGCCATACTCATAGAGCGCGGCAAGGGCGCGATTGGTTTGAATGGAATCCGGATTGGATATGATGCCAATAAAGGGGGCGATACTGGCGATGCCAACGACCTGCACGGCTGCAGAGAAAATGAAGAAAAATTGCATCAATAGCATCCGCAGTTTTTGCTCTCTGCTGAGCACGGCGTAAATGCTGCGGATAATATTCAGGATATACATGTATCAAAAACCTTTTATCTCAACGTGGCGATAGACAACAAGCGCAACTATGACGATGTTGTCTCTATCATTTCCCTGGCTAGCGGTAATTTGCTGGGCGCAGCGGTTTACCGGTGCGGAATTCTATCACACACCATGCTAAGAAATTGTTGCTGGCGACGCGTGAGGCATTACATTCAGGCACTTTTCGGTAGTGTAAAACTATCCGACATTAATGCCGTATCAATTTTTGGTAGAGTGCGAGAGTCGCAGCGGCATTGGTATGGTTGGTGTAAGCCTTTTTCAGCTGCACACTGGGCCTGGTGTGCATAACCTGCAATATTTTATTGCTATAACCTGCAGGGCTATGGTCTCTTACTAGCAGATCCGGGTAATCCGCGAGTATTTCAACCAGGCCGCCAACATTGTGCGCAATCAAGGGTTTGCCGAGTGCGAGTGTTTCCAATGCGGTCATGGGTGTGCCCTCGTGGTCAGAGCAGATGACTACCATATCGAGCGCCGCTATGACTTGTGCGGGGTCAGTGCGGTGGCCGTGAAAGCTCACTGATTGCCCCAGCGCGAGCTCGTGACCAAGCAACTGGAGTTCTGCGGCGAGTTTGCCATCGCCAATAACATGGAAGTGTATTGCTGCAGATGTTTGTTTGAGTAGGAGTTGTGCGGCGCGAAGAAAAATATCGACACGTTTGACCGGTTCCAGACGTCCGACAATACCTATGTGGATAGCACTGGGCTGTGCAGCGCGTATATCGGTAGCGGGAATTGCTTGTTGTAGTCTGTCTACATCTATCCCGTTTTCAATAATATGGATTTTGCGCTTGGGAAATATTTTGCACAATTTTGTTGCCAGGTCGGCGGAGACTGAAATGATGGCATCTTGCAAATAATTGCCACAAAAATGATCTAGCCATACTTGTATTTTCTTGATGCCGGATGCGCCGTGTTCGGGGGCTCCATGCGTTGTTCTCACGGCGGCGCTGCGGCGCCAAAAATGCGGGCGTAAGCATCGGCTGGCAAGGGTATTGGCAAACGCGCCGAGGATATTTTCTTTTTGGCGATGGGTGTGGATTAGGTCTGGGTCAAAACGGCGGATGATTGCGCAAAGGCGGGTGAAAATTTTCAGGCTGCTGATCTGGCGCTCATCGATAATTTCCACGCTTATCCCTGCTTGTTGCAATCGCTCTGCCAGTTCGCCGTGATTCATCAGTACTGCCAATAATTCGCAGTGATCCTGCATTGATGTAAGCAAGGTATAGGCCTGCACTTCTGCGCCCGCCCAGAGATCGCCAGAAATGATGTGCAAAACCCTCGGGTGAGAGGTTAAAATCGGCGATTGAGTTTCACGGTTTGCGTAAGGGTTCGTCATAGGCAGGTGCATGATGTCGAATATTCACTGGAAAGGTTAAGGACAGGTCAAGGGGTCGGAATGTTAACATTTTTATTTTGGTTATTTGGTATTGCTGCTGTTTATAGTTATTTTATCTATCCCTTGGTGCTGCGAATTTTGCTTGCTAAAAAGAGTATAAAAAGCGGCGGCACCTCAACGCAACAAATGGCAGCGGTAAACAGTGTGTCATTGATTGTGACTGCCTATAACGAAGAGCATCGAATTCGCGCAAAAATCGAAAACAGTCTGCAATTACTCGCGGGTGACTTTGCGTTTGAAATTATTATCGCGTCCGATTGTTCGGAAGATAAAACCGATGACATAGTGCGTGAATATGCTGAGCGCAAGGTGCGTTTGGTGCGTGCCCCGGAGCGGCTGGGTAAAGAGCATGCGCAGCAATGTGCCATTAATCTTGCTAATGGCGAGATTGTTGTGTTTAGTGATGTCGCCACTGAAATCCCTTCCGATGCCATTCAAAAACTGGTGGCCTATTTTGCCGATCCAGATGTTGGCGCTGTGTCGAGTGAGGACCGTTTTATCAGTCAGGACGGTTCGGTTGCCGGTGAAGGTGCCTATGTAAAATATGAAATGTGGTTGCGTCAACAGGAATCGAAATTGGCGGGGCTGGTGGGCTTGAGCGGATCTTTTTTTGCGGTGCGCAAGTCCCTGTGCAATGAATGGGATATTCATTCGCCGAGCGATTTTAATACCGCACTCAATACGGCTAAAGCAGGATTGCGTGCCGTAACTGCGCCCGATGTATTGGGTTTTTATCAAGATTTAAAAGATCCCTCTAAAGAGTACCAGCGAAAAATTCGCACGGTAATTCGCGGTATGACCGGGCTTGCGCGCCACGCAGAAGTGTTGAATGTTGGCAAGTTTGGGTTGTTTGCCTTTCAGGTGATTTCACATAAATTGATGCGCTGGCTTACCCCCTGGTTTTTATTGGCAGCCTTTTTATTGAATGCATTTATCGCCGATAACAGTGTGTTCTACTTTTTATTATTCTTGGCGCAACTAGCATTCTACGGCCTTGCTGTAGTGGCTCATTTTTTACCAAACCTGCGCACAATTGCTATCGTCAAGCTGGTGTACTTCTTTGTGCAAGTTAATATTGCCTTGCTCGATGCGGCAATTAAATTTGTTGCCGGCCAGCGCATGACAACCTGGAAACCCTCTGCCCGATGATTATCCACGGCGACCTTCCTCCGGCGGGGAATAAAATTAGTTTGCGCACGCATCAGGAAAATCCTGTGCAAAAACTTTTTACAATGCATTCATACTGGGTTGATTCGGGGACCTCGGCACTGGCGTTGGCGTTGATGGATGCAAAAGCGCAATTCCCTGTTGTGCAACAGCCGCGAGCTATTATTCCTGGTTATTGTTGCCCGGATTTGGTGGCTGCTTGTGTGTATGCAGGTATTGAGCCGGTTGCTATTGATATTAGCGTTAATGATCCCGCTTATGATTGTGAGCAATTGCGCGCGCATCTGGATGATCGAGTTGTGGCGATCATTGCGGTCAATTTTTTGGGTGTTGCTGAGCGGCTTGCAAATCTGCGACAGTTAATTGCAGATTTGGGCTTACGTACCCGTCTGATCGAAGATAATGCACAGTGGTTCCCTGCGCAAAAAAACGAAGCCATTTTTGAATCGGATTATGTCGTGTTTTCATTTGGGCGCGGCAAGCCGCTCAGTTTGTTGGGTGGTGGGTTGCTGTTGGCATCCGCGCGTTTGTCGTCGCATGTGAGTCAGCAGATTGCACCATCACATTCTGTGTCTGCGCTCCTGCCGTTAAAAATGCGCGCTTATAATTGGTTGTTAACACCACATTTGTATTTGCTGTTGAACCGTAATCCTTTATTGCATTTGGGCAGGACAGCCTATATCGCCCTGGAAGAAATTCTGGCCCTGGACCATTTTCGTGCTTCGTTATTAAATGAAAATTTCCATCGCTACAGTGAGCGATCTACGAATTTAGCCGAGCTTTACAGCTCGGCAGCGGCGGTTGGTGGGCTGCAGCAAATGGTGCCGCTGCAAAGCGCGCGCGCGCGACGGTTGCTGCGTTATCCTTTAGTGTGTGCCAGTGTCACCCGCAGGGATAAGTTGCTTGTGCATCTGCAGCGGGAAGGGCTAGGTGCAACAGCGATGTATCAAACGGCAATCGATACAATCAGTGGTGTGGACGGTCGTGTGACTGTGCCTGCAGCACTGGATAATGCGCGCGATTTTGCGCAGCGTTTTATCAGTCTGCCGACTCATGATGGGGTAGCTGAGCATCACCGTGAGAAAATAGTGGCACTATTGCGCAGGGCCTGAAACTACACTTCACTGGTATCGGGTAAGTAGCTCAGCCAATGTAGTGAATGAGCTATTGCAATGCGGCAATTTTATCTAGCGCAGGTTGAATCCTGACAATTTCCTCGCTGCAATCGTCAGCACAATTTACCTGTACTACCAGTAATCCAAAATAATTATCGCCCGCTGCTTTGGCAAAAATTTGAATTAATTTGGCATAGAGATAGTTAGCTGTCTGGTAGCGACCAACGATATATTGTCTGGCAATCAATATGCGCATTTGGCCTCCCACTCGCCGGAAAACCCTCGCATCAAACGATTGTCCCCCTGCAGTTGTGAGGTTCAGCTGTTGCTCATTATTCCACTGGGAGCTGTTAATCAGCCTGCCGAGGTAGGGCACTATTTCTTCTTTTTTGCTGCTGGTGCTATGGGTAAATAAATCGACCTGTAGTGGTGTGCCATCAATATTCAGCAGTTGTTGTTCATTGGTGCCCGGGAAATTGGTGCTCAGACGCGCTCCCATAATGCTAGTTGCGGGTATTTGATAGTGGGCGAGGTGCTGTAGGCTGAGTGGCTGAGTGCCTGTTTTAGGTTCGGGGCTAAAATAGAGCAACAGAGGTCCAATCAATAACGGCAACAGAGGCAATAGTGATGGGCGAGGAATTGCGATAGTGACTGACTGCTGTTTCGCGATAGGGGCAAAGTAGATGCTGGGAATCAAAATTATCGCAAACACAACCCAGCCAAAGGTCTCGTGGTCGCGCATCAAGCTGCTTTGCATTTCAGTCACGTAGCCGATCAATACCAGCAAATAAATGCGCAGCCAATTGGCAAACAGCCCGAGTAATATCGCTAACAATATGGCGGTCAGCGCTTGCGGCACCCGGTAATTATTGACTAACGCGAGAATGTAACCAATTAACAGGGCAACGGTCAGATAGCGCAGTCCGGAGCAGCCATCTGCAATAAAAATAGTGCCGCTTGGGAGGAAAATATTGCTGCCGTCGATGAGTGCAGTCATGCGACTGAGCTTAACTGCCTCGCCAACCATAAAACTACTGAGCTCTACTAACGAGCGATTAAGTTCTCCCCAAATGGGGATAGTGAAAATTAACAGTCCTAAATAGGGAAGTACTGCGCGCAATACCTGAAATGAAAGGCTCGCACTGATGGTCAATGCGATCAGAATAATGATAAGAGCGTAAGCAGGTAAACTGATGCTGAGGCTTTCAAATAGATACCAGAGCAAGGAACAGCTGCCGATGGCGATTAGCTGCAACCAGTACCATGGTGTTTTTGCAATGTGAATGTCAGTCTGCTGATAACTGCGATAGAGGAGGAGTGTAAACATAACTGCAAGGGTTGGCAGTGCGTGTGCTAAATCCTGATCCCACAGCACCCACTTTTTCCACAGGGTAGCCAAACTCGACAAATAGCATAAAGCCACCGACAGAATCGCGACAAAAATAGGCATGGCCGTGCGTAGCCGGAGGAGTCTATTGCTTAAATCCATAGTTAGGCGCGCTATTGAGTCCGATAAAGTGTGAGGCAGTTCATAATAACGCGACCAAACAAAAAAAGCCTAGCTCTATATTGTTGTACTAACGAGTGATTTTGACGTAACGGCTGTACAAACCTGTTGTGTCAAAAACCGCAATTTCAAACTCCAAATCTCGTACTGGCCCGGTAAATACATACTCCGTTGTGCGATTGCCGTTCAAGTTAATGTAGGTGTAGCGTGCGCCTGTAGGTTTGCGATAGCGAATTTCGTAACCGCCAATATCTTCCAGCTCCAGAAAAGAACCATCCTCTCGTTGGTTTGGGTGCCCCCAAGTAATAGTGATGGTTTCTATTGCAGCACTGCTGGCAGTTGAGGAGGAGCTGCTCGATTTGGAACTGGCACTGGAAGATGTGCTGCTAGAGTTCGCACTTGATTTCGAACTACTGCTACTAGATGTGCCTGTGCTGGACTTTGAGCTTGAGCTTGAGCTTGAGCGTAGTGAGCTGCTGCTGGATTTTGAGCTTGAACGTAGAGAACTGTTGCTGGATTTTGAGTTTGCGCTTGAGTTAGTGCTGGCGGTGCTACTATTTGCCAGAGCGAGCGTGCGTATGTTGAATGCAATGGATTCGCCTGAATTATTACCAGCAGTGTCGAAAGAGGTAATAGTGTATGTGTAATCGGTAGCGGGTAGCAGGTTTTGGTCGGCGAACATTTGCGCAGGATAATCAACAATCGCGATGAGGTTATTATTGCGTTTAATGGTGTAGTGGCTGATTCCCACATTATCAGTTGCGTCATCCCAAATCAGGGTAATGTTTCGCTCTGACAGTCGATAGAGCTGCAACTCTGTTACAGCGGGCGGTGTTATATCTGATCCATCGCTTTGCGATGAGACAGATGCGCTGCTGGAGCGTGGTATACGTGAGTAAACTGAGCTGGATGATTGGCTGGTGCTTGAAGCAGAAGTGAGCTCAGCGGTGGAAGACTGGCTTGAAGATGAACTCTGTTCCACGATGCTGCTTGAAGCAATTGAACTGAGCGTTGGCTTATTTATCGCACTGGTAGTGCTACCTCCATCACCTGACGCAGCACCACCACAGGCGGTGAGGGTAGCGGCAAGCCACATTAAAGATAGAATGGATAACAATTTATTGGCGCACTTGCACATCTATTTACACCTGCGATGTTTAAATTAGCTCTTCAATGATTCAAATTTCCAACAAACCAGTATTAGCACTTATGAATTGGTCGGTTGCCAGTTCCATCTTTTTTTTTAGGTTTCGCGATTAAGTATCCAGTTTTTGTGACAAACAATGCGCGATTAGGGGTGATTGTATATATCGATTTTTTCTGAGCGTGGTTCCAACACTGCAACTCCCTGTCCGGTGACTGATGGAAACCTGGCCTGGCAAGCGTTGGTTAATCGTCTTTATCTGCACTGCCTGGGTCGCCGTTGTTAATCAGATATTCCTGATTCATATCATATTTTTTGATCAAGTCATAAAACGTTGGCCGCGTTACACCGAGCAATTTGGCAGCGGCTGAAATATTGTTATCGGTCATGCTGAGTGCGCGCAAAATGGCGCCTCGTTCTGCTTCCTGACGAACATGACGCAAGTTGAGCGACAACTCTCCGGCTTCGGCCAAACCTAAATCTTCACGCGTGATGTGCTTGCCATCGGCCATAATCACGGCGCGTTTTATTTTGTTTTCCATCTCGCGAATGTTGCCTGGCCAGGAATAATTT
>NZ_JBRFPI010000182.1:0-8807 GCF_053579595.1 Cellvibrio sp. | reverse complement strand
TTGCCGCTACTGGCATGGCGCTGAGTGCTTATCGCAAGCGGTTTTGTATTCTGGAGGTTGCGCGCTAGTCATTGCGCTTTTTGTGAATATGAATAAAAAGCTATGGTGAATCCAAACCCCCACTTCCTGTGTCCAATTAACTTTACGTCAGTAAAATTTTAAGCCTAGCTTAAACATGCGGCGCGTAACGTTTATCCATGTTGTGCGGACACACGCGGAGAGTTTTAAAAGAGATGGGGTCCGGTTTACCAGCAACAATGTTCAATGGTTGATTGCATTTCACCAATCGGCGGCTGATGTGCGGTGTGATCTTGCACATCGCCACTACTACCGTTTCTAAAGGTGGGTTGAGCCCCATATAGGATGCGTATTCGATAGCAGTTTGGTTGCTAAAGATAGCTTGCGCACATTGGTTATGCCTAAGTTGGTGCAGAATGATGGTTCACTACATCCGAGCCCGATTAGGTAGGTCGTGTTTATGGAAAACGGAACCTGGTTTTTATTAATTGGTTTGCTCATGCTTGGCCGTGGTTTGACCTCCACGATTCTGACGCGCTCTCCTTTCAGCTCCTCAATTGTTTACCTGGCAGTCGGGTTGATTGCAGGCCCAATGGTGTTAAATCTCTTTCGATTTCATCCTGTCGAAGAAGCACCGTTGCTGGAAATACTGACAGAAGTGGCTGTATTGATTTCCCTTTTTTCAGCGGGCATTAAAATGCCGGTGCCGGTTACGGTAAAACAATGGGGCAGGCCAGTCTTGCTCGCCTGGGTGGCGATGGCTCTTACAGTAGGGTTTGTTGCTGCTTTCACTTACTTTGTCTTGAGTCTTCCGTTGGGGCTTGCAGTATTGCTGGGAGCCATATTGGCGCCCACTGATCCAGTGCTGGCTACGGATGTGCAATCGCGCCATCCTGGTGATAAAGATCATTTACGCTTCAACCTCACCAGCGAAGCAGGCATGAATGATGGTTCCGCATTCCCGTTTGTGATGTTGGGATTAGGCTTGCTTGGCTTACACGACTTGGGCGCTTCAGGTTGGAAATGGATAACGCTGGATGTGCTGTGGGCAACCTCAGCTGCCATCGCTGTCGGTATTGTTGGCGGAGTGCTTCTGGCGCAGATTGGATGGAAGTTGCGCGGGAGTGAATTTAAACATGAGATTCTTGATGATTTGGCGGGCTTGGGGTTAATCGCGCTGGTCTACGGAATAAGCTTGTCGATTGATGCCTGGGGGTTTTTAGCGGTATTTTTTTCCGGGGTCGCTTTACGTCAAACTGAATTGAAATTATCCGAGCGGCATGCACGCCAGTTTAATTCAGTAAAACAAAAAGATAATTCATTAACGGTTGATGCAAATGACTCTAAGCCACCAATTATCAGTGTTGAGTCATTGGTTTTTGGTGCACACCTTGAGCGTCTATCGGAAATGTTATTGGTGTTTTTGCTTGGGGGCATGCTGGCGTTTCAATTCTGGAATTGGCAAACCCTTGGTTTGGCATTGTTTCTTTTCGTGATTGCCCGCCCGCTGAGCGTTTACATCAGCTTGGCAGGAACCAATACCAGTTGGACACTACGCAGCATGATCGGATGGTTTGGCGTGCGCGGCATTGGTTCGATCTACTATTTGATGTATGCAATACAACATGGGCTGGATCAACATCTGGCACAACAGTTGACTCAATTTGTACTTGTTGTAGTAACGCTGTCTATTATTGTTCACGGCATTAGCGTGAAACCCATTATGGAAAAATTTTGGCGACGCCGTTAAATTGTCTGCTAATACCCATGAACTATTTTAATATCACTGCGCAATCAAGCGTGTATGGTTTAATGGATCGCCATAAGTAAAACGCGGAGAAAATTATGCCTGATAATTTTTCAGAGCAAGATAGAAAAGAGCTACAGGTAGCAAAAAATCTTTTGGAAAATCCAGGCGTCGCGGCAAAGGTGACCAATTTTATCGGCACTCCGATTGAAAAAGGCCTCGCTCTATTGCCTGATAGCTGGAATAAAAATATCGGTGAAGTGACCCGCGCCGCGTTACTTAAAGCATCGCAAGCAGCTATTTTTACGATGAAAGATATTCCCGGTGAGGAGTCATCTAATATGTGGCACAAGTTGGGCGTCGCTGTGAGTGGTGGGGTGGGTGGTTTTTTCGGCATTGCAGCCATATCTATTGAATTACCTATATCCACTTCAATCATGTTGCGTTCAATTGCAGATGTTGCACGGAGTGAGGGCGAGTCTATTTCGGTAATGGAAACGAAATTGGCGTGTTTGGAAGTGTTTGCTTTGGGCGGGAACAGTAGGTCTGACGATGGAACCGACAGTGGTTATTATGCGGTGCGAGCTACGCTTGCGAAATCCATAGCAGCGGCATCAGAATTTATTGCGAGTAATAAATTGGCGGATGAAGGTGCTCCACTATTACTTAAATTTATCGCAACAGTAGCGCAGCGATTTGGGATTCAAGTAACAGAAAAAGCTGCAGCGCAGGCAATACCCGCAATCGGCGCCGCCGGTGGGGCAATTATCAATACCATATTCATCGATCATTTTCAGGATATGGCAAGAGGGCATTTTATTGTGCGGAGACTTGAACGCAAGCATGGTAAGGAATTAATCAAGCGCATGTATCTTGAACTGCCAAAACTGGGGTAACGGAGTTGTCCAAGGCTCTGGGTAAATATATGGGGCATAGGTAAAGCACAACGAGAATGGCGGTGGTTAAGCATGTTGTGTAATCATGGCTAGCGCAACTGGCTATCTTTACTGCCACGCCGGTTAATGGTGGAATAAACTGTTTCATCTTTATCATGCTCTTCCTGGCATTTCACACATAACCGCACACCCGGGATAATCTTGCGGCGCGCTTCAGGAATCGCTGCGTTGCACTCTTCACAGTGCGTCAGGCTCTCGCCCTCAGGAATACGACTGCGAGCTAACTTTACTGCGTCTTCAATGCTCGCATCTATTTGGTCTTGTACTGCACCATCAGGTGCCCAGCCGCTGGCCATAGCGTCACTCCTCATCGGTAATCCGATCATGTCCAACTGGTATCGTTTAAGAATAGTCCAATAGTGATCCTATAAGATTTTGGCCTTGATTAAAGTGGAAAGTTCATTGTTGATTTATGCAACGACGATCACTGCACTTGCACGGAAAACTTCCCAACTGAAACAGCAAATCCGCTAAGCTAGGTGCTGCTTGCATCCGCAATTCTGTAGATTGATTTGCATCACAGACTACTGCGCCCTGGAATTTTAATGCTGAGAACTGATTATGAATTTGGATAAATCCAAAAAACGCATCGCCAAAAGATCCAAAATGGGGTTTCAGGGTTACCCTAAAATTTCATTGACCTACTATGGCAAAACCAGTGCGCATGCTGATGAGGTGGTAGTCGAATTTGTAATGGAAGAGGGGGCTGATATTCAAGTTGAGCGGTTTTCCAGCAAGACCGATGCGCGCGAAGATGAGGTGATTCAATCAGCACTAGTGAAGATGATCGAGCGGTCTGAAGCTAAAACCGTTGTGCAAAGCGAGGGCGTAAGCATATCTGGTTAACGTGGTTAGTGGTCTTGTGTGTAAGCGTACATACAAAGTGAAATGGAATGTGGACAATAAACCGACTTGGCGTTAATCCCTAAACAAGGATCTACACATGACGCTATTTGAGAAACTCAATGAGTTGGCGTTTATTTTTCGCGACACTTTTAATCAATGGTTAGATCGGGAACCGTTTAGAAATAGTGCGGCTATTTCGTTTTGTACTATTTTTTCACTGCCAGGTTTGCTGGTGATTATTATCAATCTGGCTGGCTATTTTTATGGTGAAGAGGCAGTAACCCGGCGCATCAGTGGCGAAATCGGGAATATGATCGGCCGCGATACGGCTAAGGATATTGAAGCGATTATCGCCAATGCCAGTGTGCATCAGGATTTTACCTTTGCGTCACTGGTTGGTATAGCCACATTGATTTTTGGTGCTACCGGTGTGTTTTATCAATTACAGCAAACGCTCAATATGATTTGGGAAGTGAAGCCAGAACCTAAACGTAAAATAGTAAAAATGGTGTTGGATAGGATTTTTTCGTTTGGCTTAATCCTTGCGGTCGGCTTTTTATTATTGGTCTCCTTGGTGTTGTCTGCGCTGCTTTCAATTGTGAGTAGTTGGGTTGCCTATTATTTTTCCGAAGCTTTTAATATTCTATTTCGTATTCTTGATTTTTCTTTGTCGCTCAGTGTGGTGACGTTTTTATTTGCCGCTATTTTTAAATTCCTCCCTGATGCAAAAATCCCGTGGCGCGATGTGTGGGTAGGTGCCTTGGTCACTGCATTGCTCTTTGTAATCGCCAAATTTGCGCTCGGGTTTTATTTCGGTCACAGCAATCCCGCCTCTGCTTACGGAGCAGCAGGTACGATTATCTTGCTGATGTTATGGGTGTCCTACGCGGCGCTAATCCTATTGTTTGGTGCAGAATTCACCCGCATTTATGCAGATCGACGTGGCGCACGGATCAAGCCGTTGGAGTTTGCAGTTTCTACTGCTGATATAAAATAGTCAGCCTCTCCCCATGAAAATCTAGTTGTTTAATACCTGTCTTTTCTACAGCTAAGATATTTGTGACAAATTCACATATCCCCAGTGGAAAAATTCCTTCCCGGCAAATGGCTTACAAAAAACTCCGCGTTTAGCGACTATTTCCGGCTTTTAAATTCCGTACAATGGCCCCCATAGCGTCGTAATAACGCGCTTATCGGTACTGATCGATCTCGAATTGAAAAAAGGTTTTCAATAAGGTTGATAAGTGCTGAATCACTCACTCATATTTTTTAATTTTATAAGGATGTTTGAAAATGAAAGCAATTCGTTATGTTACCCACGCTCTGCTATTTGCTTCTGCTACTTTGAGTTCCATCACTGCACACGCATATGAATTTCCACTGCGTGCGGATGATCTTAATCTCAATCATCGCTACTCAACCGGTGCTCACTGGTCTGGTGGTACCCAGGAAAAAGGTTTTGATATTGGCGCAGTGCGTCATATCGGCAACAACAAGTGGCATCACCTGAAAAGCGATAATGCCGATGGAACAGTCAATTCAAATTACCTGATTTACGGTGCAAAAATCCGCGCTATGGCAGCAGGGACTGTAGTTGGCTGCTGGCGTAATTCGCCGCAAAATACTGCCGGCAGCAAGCTGCAAAAGGTGTTGGATGGATATATCGCCTTAGGTGGAAACCACGTGTGGGTATTGCAAGATGACGGTGTTTACGCACTTTATGCTCACGCCCAGCCAGGCACCGTGCCTGCAGCAATTTGCCCGCACAATGCCACTTATCTGACCAATCCGGAAAAATCTAACCCCTGGACCCAGGATGGCAGGGTAACTAATGGTGTGCGTGTCCAAGCTGGCCAAGTGTTAGGTGTTGTGGGTAATAGCGGTAATTCAACTGGCCCACATTTGCATGTGCACATGGAGAAGGGCGGCAATCCGGTGGCGATTAATTTTGATCATGGACAAACTACCTCGTATGCCAATAATACCGCGTCCGTAAATGGCCCTTGGACTTTATTGAACGGCAACGTCTTGCCAGCGGGCAAGGTGTTGGTATGGGCTCCACATTCAGTGGGTTATTGGACAGTGAACAATATTCCTGATGAGCGTTTCCAGATATGGTTTAACCACTTTGTCGATTCAGGTGTGATGCTGGATACCGTACCTTGCACCGATGGCGGTCAGATTTATAACACTACCTGGATCCCAGCGAGCGGCTCATGGTATGCACATGCTGGCATGTCACTGACTGATTTCAATAACAAATCCACTTACTATGCCAACAAAGGCTACACCAGAACCGGTTGGTGGTACTGCGGTGCAAATTACACAGGTATTTGGAGAAAGTAATTTATTGCTTACGAGCGCGTGATTAAATAAAAAGCCCTGCATTGAACTGCGGGCTTTTTTCATTTTTACGCAATCGCGCGCGCTGCAGCGCCAATTCCCAGCAGCAATTCAAATTGTGGCGCTGACATAGGTTTGCCAAAAAAATATCCCTGCCCTTCATCGCATTTTTCATTGCGCAGGTAATTGTATTCAGCTTCTCCTTCAATGCCTTCGGCGATGGTTTCCAAATCGAAACTCTTCGCCATATCGATGATGGCGCGAATGACTGATGCATCCCGTTTTGATACCAAAATTCCGCGCACAAATGATTGGTCAATTTTAATTCTGGAAAGTGGATAGGATTTTAACAAGCTGAGCGACGCATAACCTGTTCCGAAATCATCAAATGCAATGCCTACACCTTGCTCGTGCAGGCGCTGCAAAATTCCCAGCACAATATCATCGTTGTCGAGCACAATATTTTCGGTGACTTCCAGCTCTAATGCTTCTGCGGGTAATCCATGGCGCGCGAGGGTTTCCATCACGTCAGTGGCTAAATCTCCCACGCGGAATTGCGCGCTGCATAGATTGACGCCAATGCGAAAGCGCGCTGCTCCACTGCGGCGCCAGTAAGCGGCTTGCGCGCAGGCTTCGTTGAGAATCCAGTCGCCGACAGTCGCAGCCAGTGGGCCACCTTCCAATGCAGGCAAAAAAGCGGCGGGCGCTAATATTCCCCGCTCCGGGTGGTGCCAGCGAATTAATGCTTCGGCGCCGGTGATAGAGCCATCGACCATGCTAACTTGTGGCTGATAGAAGAGTACAAATTCACCTTTATCGACGGCGCGGTGTAATTCAAGTCCATACCGCCGTCGTGCCATCGCCTCCATGCGCAGTGCAGGGACGAACATAAATACACGCCCGCGTCCGATATTTTTTGCTTTGAATAAAGCTAAGTCTGCATTGCCAACCAACTCTAGCGCCTCCTGCGCTTGCGCAGGGGCGAGAGCAACTCCGCAGCTCGCGGCAACGCGCACATCATTGCCATCGACATTAATTGGTTGAGCAATTGCGGCGATCATCGCCTCGGCTCTCTGCATCGCCGTGTGGGAGTCGGTCACGTTCGCTAACACGATGGCAAATTCATCGCCGCCGATACGCGCAACCAAATCATTATTACTGGCCAATTGCTGCAATCGATTGGCGACTTCACGCAAGATGGCATCACCCAATGTGTGTCCGAGAGTATCGTTCACGTCTTTGAAACCATCGAGATCAATCATCAATACCGTAGCCGGGGCAGGGCTGATCAATACATCTTCTACGCAGCGATAAAATTTTCCGCGATTGGCGAGCCCTGTGAGGCCATCAATATTCGCTTGTTGGCGCAGCTCGTCTTCCTCGCGCTGCTGCGATGTCAGGTCTTTAAGAATGGCTTCAAATTTCATATGGCCTGCATCGCGCCAGCCAAAGAGCGAAAATCCAAAGCGAAACTCGCTGTCATCGTAGCGTAACCCGGTTGCTTCTGTGGGGATTGCGATCTGGTCGAGTGAACCGGCCTCAATTGCCTGCCCGATAAGCTCTTGGAAGTTCGCGCGTTCGCGCTCGGGCAAGAGCAGGTCAAACTGCAGCGCTCTTTTATCGCGCCGTTGGTAACCATGGGCACTGGCGGCTGCCTGGTTCCATTCGATTATCTGTAAGTGTTCATCAAACCAGATGACTGGTGTGGAAGAGTTGCCTGCGTATTCCTCAAAGGGCGGTCTGGTTCGTTCGGCTGATACTTCAATGCGCCGCAATTCCAAGCGGTCAGCGGCCATTTTCGCTAGCTCCTGCAAGCGTTGCCGATCCTCTTGTGAGAAATCGGTATGCGCTCGATCATCAATCACGCAGAGTGCACCCAGCGCTAACCCTTCAGGCGAGAACAGAGGTACACCAGCATAAAAGCGTAAGTTGGTGGTGCCAGTCACCAAAGGATTGTCGTGGAAGCGTTCGTCGAGAGTTGCATCGGGTACTACCATGACATCAGTTTGGGTAATCGCATGAGCGCAAAATGAAACATCTCGCCGCATATCCACTTTACCTACACCGACACTTGCGGCAAAAAAAACATGGTCGCTGCCGATCATATTGACTGCTGCAACCGGCATATCAAACATACGCGATGCGATACGGACAACGGGATCAAGGCTTGTAAGCATCTGTTCTTCATTGAGACCATAATTCGATAGCGCTTGCAAACGTTCGGATTCGTTCGGAAATATCGCTGGGCACTTCATCAGCGCATCCTCGTATTTGTTTTCCCTTAGTAAAACAGTGTTGTCATTTCAGTATAGAAAAAGAAAAATCGCTGCGTAAAAATGTAGCCGGAGACGCCACACTTTTGAATTGCCGTTCAGTCTGATATGAAATAAACCGCGCTGGTTGTTGTGTGCAGTGAAAAAATGAAAAAGTAAAACTTGGAGCGGGATATGGTTTCAATCTTTTTCTAGTTACAGCAGTTTTCGGGGAATTGCCATTACAGGGGATTACAGTGCGGCTTGATGCATGTGGAATTTAATGGGAGAACGCGCGTTGATACCTCTAACGCGCTGTTTTAACTGAAATCCGTTAGTTTTTTGGTCATACTATACCGGGTGCTGTACCGCGATAACTTTCAGTCGCCGGACTTTTCCTTGCGGTACTGGCCAATCAATATTGCCGCCAATACGCAAACCAATTAATGCACTGCCTACCGGCGATAAAATCGATATTTTCATTTGTGTTACATCCGCTTCGTTTGGGTAAACCAGGCTAATAGTCTGTTCTTCGTTTGAATCCAAATCAACAAAAGTCACTTGGGATCCCATTGTTACTGCATCGTCAGGAATATCTCTGTCTGGTACTATGTCAGCGTGGTTCAGTTGAATATTCAGTGCTTC
>NZ_JBRFPI010000181.1:0-8876 GCF_053579595.1 Cellvibrio sp. | reverse complement strand
GATTTACGCGCTTTGGGTTCTGCAGATTCATCTTGCTCTTGCCCATCGGTTTCTTCATCAACCAGCAACAAGTTTTCAGCAAGATGATTGCGGATTTGTTCCAGCCATTCGTTATTCACTAGGTTGATAATCAGCGGGCGAATTTTGATCCAGCTTTCACTGGAATCAATATCAGACTCAGCAAAAAAATTAATCAAACGCAACTGCCGCAAACGTTTGAATGTCTGGCGACGCTCGCCCAGATTTTCCGGCAAGCTGCGGCGGAGTAAACTTTTCATCGCCATGGCAATGGCTTCCAGCGATAAGGTGGCGCAACCTTGCTCGTCGATACTGCCTTCGCGCAAGGCTTTGTCATATTCGGCCCGCAACACCAGAACCAAGGCAACTTCGTGTTGGTTCAAGCGGCTGCGCAATCCGGCGTTAAATGGCTCGTCACTTTCATCATCCATACCCGGTAAACGCGCACCGGGCGGCAATATGCGCACAAAACGGAAATGGCTATCGTGTTGGAATCGAACACCCATCAAACCGAGATAATCATTCACCAGTTCATGGATGCGCACAAAGCGGTCATAAAGCTCTGCTTCTACCTGACTGTCATCGCGGCAGAGCACACCGTAATCCAACAAGCGTTGCACAAGTTCACGCCAGTTATCCAAACTCAGGTTATGCTTTTCAAGCTGCTCTTGCAGCAACGAACTTAATTGATCACTCATGTTCTACACCATCGTCGATCAAGCTAATCACAAACTCGTCGCGCTGTTTAAAATATTTATCGTTATTGACCAAGGGCTGCGCGTGCAGCCAATCGGCGTTTTGAGTAATCGCGAAACGATAACGGGATGACAAGTTAGCCGCAGCGCCCACTTCAATAGCATGGGATAAATTCAGCAGCTCCTGCATGTTTTTCGCTTGCAGCTCACTGCTTTTAATTTGCCCTTTTTGTACCAAGGCTGTGTGCACGTAATCGCGCAGGCTGCTGGATTGCAAAATAAATGCTTTATCCAATGCTTGCTGTACAAAGAGCGCTTTCTGCGCTTCTGCATCAAGGGCTTTATCTTCATCAAGCATGGAGCGCACAATCTGGATATTGCGCGGCGCACGCAATTGAATTTGGGCGGGATCAATAAATCCCATCTGGATACTGGCAATCGCTTCGCCCTGCTCCAGCAATACCTGATCTTGCGGTTCTGCGGTTAAATTGCCGAGCGAGCGATAGATATCCATCAAATCATCTTGCCCGCGGCTATTAATGTAACTGAGCTGGCGAATGATAATATCGGCGCGCTGGGTAAAGGTATTGAGCGCACGGCGCAATGCCGGCAACATAATGTCGCAGGCATTTTTCAACCGTGAATCAATCGTTTGCAGTAGGGTTTCCAACAGCGAAATACCGGGCACCACTTTTTGCGGCAAGGCTTTGCGCAAACGGATTTCCATTACTGTGCGCCAATCTTTTGCAGCAGTTTCTGCATCGCCCAAACCGTATTTACGCTTGCGGCGAATCTTGGTGATAATGTCAGAAATTTGGTCGCGATATTTTTCTACGCTATCGGCCGATAAACGCACTTCCAGATCCGGCTTAAACACCGTCTCCATAAAATCAAAAAATTCATCGCTCGCCTGTTGGATTAATTGACGCGACTCAACCTCGCGCACCAACTGGCGTTTGCGCTCTTCCAGCTCGGCAATTACATCAGTGAAATCGCTGATAATACGCTCAGAATATTCGTATGCATCGAGCAAATCATTAATTTCGCCCTGATCGTAAAAGGCTTGCAGACTATTGCGGGTATTACGCGTATTGCGGTTGCGCGTGCGGAATTGGTTGGCATCATTGTCAGCAAAGGGCTGGGTAAACAAACGCCCCATGCGGCTAAACCCATAACTGCTTTGCAAGCTGGTCTCGTCGACTTGCTTTTCCAACCAACCATTTTCAATCAGGCGATTGATAATAAAACTGGCAAGATCGCGCTGGGTTTTAAAGCGACCTTCGCTAGTATCATCTGGATCACTGACATCGGCATCAAGAATAGGCGCGCGGGCAATCGCCTCTTTAAAAATATCCACCAATTGTTCGCGGTTCATGGCGTGGCCATAATCGCGCAAATCGGTATACAGGCGTTGGTATAACAGGCGCAGGCACTCCGCCACCAGCTCACGGTATTTACCCGTGAGTGGATTAAAAAAGTGCTGGCGGGAATCGCTAAAAAACATCAGGAAGTTTCACAAAAATAAAGCGGCAAATAGATAACAACATTAAATGCAGTTTTTGGCAAACAGTGACTGCTCTTCTTTGGTCCAGTCTTTGGCATCTTTAACCATCATTACCTCGCACCAATCAGCGCTGCCTTCTTCCGGAATACGGCCATTTAATGCCGATACTTTCGCAACAGAATCTTCCGGTTTTACATCGGTAATAGGTACATCGGAGTACACAACCGTTTTTTGCAACTCCTCACTCGCGCTATTGGCAATCACATTCAGGCGCTGCAAAGTTGCTTCTGCTTGTGCTGCTTCTTTGGCTGCATTATTTGAATAGATGATTAAACCAACACCCAGCAAGAGCACTAACAAACTGCCTAATAACAAAGCAGTAAGTAATTTTTGTTCACGAAAAAAAGTCATCATTTACACAACACCTGTCAAAATAATTTATAGCCATTCAGCCAGCTTTTCTGCATAGTAAGTAATAATTAAATCAGCGCCCGCACGTTTAAATGCGGTCATGGTTTCCAGCACTATGGCTTTCTCATCAATTACACCCGCCGCCGCACCGGCTTTGATCATGGCGTATTCGCCACTCACATGATAAACCGCAAGTGGACGCGCAGAATTCGCGCGGATATGCGCCAGCACATCAAGATAAGCAATGCCGGGTTTAACCATAAGAATATCCGCACCCTCAGCTTCATCCTGCATGGATTCAGCAAGCGCTTCACGGGCATTGGCAGGGTCCATTTGATAAGTATTGCGCGTACCTTTAAAACTGCTATCAACCGCATCCCTAAAGGGCCCGTAAAATGCGGAGGCAAATTTAGTGGAGTAAGACATCACCGGAATATGCGTAAAACCAGCAGTGTCCAGCGCTTCACGGATGGCGCTGATCATGCCATCCATCATTCCTGATGGGGCGATCATATCCACACCCGCTTGCGCAGCAAGCACCACTTGTTTTTGTAAATTGATCAGCGTTTCATCGTTATCAACATCGTCATGCGCAACCACGCCGCAGTGACCATGATCCGTGTATTCACAAAAACAATTGTCGCTAATGACCAGCATTTCCGGTTGCGCTTGTTTTGCGGTGCGGATCATGCGCGCGAGCAAACCGTGCTCGCACCAGGTATCGGAACCTTCTTCATCTTTGTGTGTGGAGACACCAAATAAAATGACGGCCTTGATCCCTTTGCCCCAGGCACGCGTTACGATGTCTGCAAGCTGATCTTCCGGATAGCGATACACATCGGGCATAGATTTAATGGCGACGGGCGCGGTGATTCCCTCTTCGATAAAAATCGGCAGAATAAAATCGCTCATGCGCAAATGGGTTTCGCGTACCAGCTCGCGCAATGCAGCGGTTTTACGCAGGCGACGAAAACGAAAGTCCGGTGTCGTTAAAGGAATTTGCATAAATAAATGCCTGATAAAAAAATAATTTAAATACTCAGCGAACCTTCATGGCTCCATTCGCAGCGTACACGCATATCGCCCGAACCAGGCTTGTGGAAATTGCCATTCGCTTCCCAAGTAAAGGTGTGGGTGCCAGACAATTCAGTTTCCAAATGCACAGTGGCAGAAACCCAATACATACGGCTAAGCAGGGATTCAAATTGTGCGATCCATTGATCCCATTCGTATTCCACAGCTTTGTAAGATGCCCCGAAGTGCATAACTTCGGTTTGATAATTAAAAAATGGTGAATCCACACTCGGAATTGAAAACATTTCCTGACTTAAAAAGGGCCACTCATCTGCGTGCGGTAGCGACAACATCGCCTCACGGTTTATCCGAATACGCTCAGATTCCACCATAGATGGGGATACATCCTTAATACAACCATAAACAATTGATTCTTGATCCATACCCACTCCGATATTGGTTATCGACTAACAGGATTTCATTCAAACTACATTAAAACGGCCACCACCAACTGCCTTTAAAACGCTCTTCACAGTTGCGCAGCTGATATTCGTATTGTTGCGAGCGATCTTCTACTTTGCGCGCGGTATTCATTAGCCAATCTTTTTTACGATATGTTGCGCGATTATAACCGCCATGCCCTTCGTGATACGCCAGATAAAGGTTGTAACTATCAGTCAATCCAATTCTGCTGCGTTTCTGGCTTTGCCTGTTGTACCAGCCAATGAAATCAATCGCATCGCCAAAATTATCGCGCCGCGACCATCCGTTACCACTTTGATCCTGATACTCATCCCACACATCGTCTTTGGCTTGCGGATAACCGTATGCATCACTCGGGCGAGGCCCTGGAATCACCCACAAAATTTTTGTGCGCGCCGGCCGTGCATTGTGCTTGAACTGGGATTCCTGATACATGATCGACATCATAACCGGTACCGAAGATCCCCAGCGTTTTTCGGCTTTTTTGGAATCTTTATACCAAGAGGGTTTATCGTCAAAAATATCGCAAATATTATTGGGGTTCGCCGGTGGCAAGCTCGAGCAACCTGCAAGCGCAAGGAGCAAAGCCAACACAATACATTTACAAGCTGAATAGATCATTTATATCTGCCGCCCGTGTTCACGCAACAACACAAGCAACCCTGCCTCGTCCATTACTTTTAAACCCAACTCCTCTGCCTTGGCGAGTTTGGAGCCAGCACCCGGACCCGCGACAACATAATCGGTTTTGGTAGAAACACTGCCTGCCACTTTTGCTCCTAATGCGAGCAAATGCGCCTTGGCATCGTCGCGTGATAAAGCCTCTAGCGTGCCGGTCAATACATAGGTCAGCCCGTTTAAAGGCAAGGCGTCAGGGCTTGCAACTTCAATGTCATCCCAGTGAATTCCCGCAGCGCGTAGTGCAGCAACCGCATCGCGATTGGATTCCTGTTTAAAAAATTCAGCGACAAAATGCGCAACGACCGGGCCGACATCGGGTACCAATTGCAACGTTTCTTGACCCGCAGCAGCCATAGCGTCAAAAGTACCAAAGTAGTTGGCAAAATTGCGCGCAGTCGACTCACCGACTTCGCGAATTCCCAGCGCATAAATAAATTTGGCCAAGGTGGTTTTTTTTGAGTTTTCCAATGCCGCAAGAATATTATCCGCCGACTTATCCCCCATGCGTTCCATAGCGGACAATTGTTCGCGAGTCAGCGAATAGATATCAGAGAGATTATTGACTAAGCCCAAATCGACCAGTTGTTCAACCAACTTATCGCCAAGCCCTTCTACATTCATTGCTTTGCGCGATGCAAAATGTTTAATCGCTTCTTTGCGTTGCGCTGCGCACACCAAACCACCGGAACAACGGGCAACCGCTTCATCGGCCACTGTTTCTACAGGGGAATTACACACCGGACAATGTTCAGGGAAAAGAATATCGCGTGTATCAAGCGGGCGCTTACTCTCAACGACTTGCACAATTTGTGGAATCACATCGCCCGCGCGACGCACGATAACCGTATCGCCAATTTTTATTCCAAGGCGATTAATTTCATCGCGGTTGTGCAGGGTTGCGTTGGAAACAGTAACACCGCCCACAAACACCGGCTGCAATCGCGCAACGGGAGTAACCGCGCCGGTTCTGCCCACCTGGAATTCGACGTCGAGTAAAATTGTCGATTCCTCTTGCGCTGGAAATTTGTAGGCGATGGCCCAGCGCGGCGCGCGCGAAATAAAACCCAGCGTATCCTGTAGCTGACGCAAATTCACTTTAAAGACTATGCCATCAATATCGTAAGCCAGTGCATCACGCTTTTCGCCGATACGACGATAAAATTCCATCGCCTCTTGAATGTTTTGAGCAACGCGGGTTTCGCGGTTGGTTAAAAATCCCCAGGTTTTCAACGCCTCCAAAATACCGCTGTGGGTTTCGGGTAATTCACCGCCATCAACCCAACCCACACTATAGGCACACATTTCCAGCGGACGACTTGCGGTAATACGCGAATCCAACTGACGCAAGGAGCCAGCCGCCGCGTTACGCGGATTTACAAATAATTTTTCGCCTGCCGCACGTGCTTTTTCATTCAGCGCGTTAAAACCGGCCTTGGGCATATAAATTTCACCGCGCACTTCCAGCACAGCAGGATAACCACTGCCCAGCAAGCGCAATGGAATGGAATTAATAGTGCGCACATTCTGCGTAATATCCTCACCATTAGTACCATCACCACGGGTTGCACCGCGCACCAATAAACCATCGCGATATAACAAGCTCACAGCAATACCATCGAGCTTCAATTCACAGGCGTATTCAATATCTTCTGCACTTTTTAATCTGTCCTGCACACGCTGGTTAAACGCGAGTAAATCATCGTCACTGAAAGCATTGTCCAATGACAGCATAGGCATTTCATGCACAACCGTTTGGAATGCTGATAAAGGAGTAGCACCAACACGTTGCGTCGGTGAGTCAGGTGTGACAGATTCAGGACACTGGGCTTCGAGTTCACGCAGTCGCTGCATCAAGCGATCGTATTCAGCATCCGTAATCTGTGGATCATCAAGCGCGTAATACCGATAATTGTGATGCTGGAGCTGTTTGCGCAAATCAGCAATTTCTTTGGCAACCTGAGACGGCAAATCATCGAATAAGGAGAGAGTAGACATGAATTAAATTACCTGATGATTCGGGCTTGGGGCGATGCGCGATTCATGCCTTAGCGTGCAGTTTTCTTACACGTCCCTGTGCAGGATTAATGACCAAAGATGGCTGCGAATTAACGCGGTGCTGGGCGACGGAATAAACGCATACGTTCGAAATTGCGAATGCGCTCGCGACAATGATCCAGTGTTTGCCGCGTCATGACGCTACGCTGTTCATCCTTTAATTCGCCATTTAAGGTCTCGGCGATGGCGCGCGCCGTGTCAGCCATCAAATCAAATGACTGCATGGAATCGGCATTAATCGGCAAAGTCATAAACAAACTGACGCCGGGCGTTTCAAACTCATCCATTGCATCCAGATCAAAAGTACCTGGCTTAACCATGTTGGCCATACTGAAGAGCAATGCACCCTCGCCTTTGGTATCGCTGTGGCGATGGAAAATATCCATGCTGCCATAGCGCATACCGCACTGCAAAACGATATCAAGCAAATCAGCACCGTTAAACATTTCGCCTTTGTGCGCCATGACGTTGATGATTAATACTTCTTCAGGTTCTGCGGGTTGTTTTTCCGCAAAATTGTTTTGCGCTGCTGATGAAGATTGAGGCTCATCGCTTTCGTAATCTTCTTCAGAATCATCCTCGTCATATTCTTCTTCATGACTGTATTCGTCATCTTCAAATCCTTCATCTTCGTCCGGATTCAAATCTTGCTCATCTTCGTAATCGCTTTCATCTTCAGCAAGGACATCGCGCCCCTCGTCGTCATCCAGCTCCCCGGTGTAGGGACGATCGTCGCGCTCATAATCTCCGCCTTCATAATCTTCATCCTGTCGATCATCGTAATCGTCATCGAGATCTTCATCATCGCGCGAAGCAGAAAAACTCGGCTCAATACGCTCATTCGTGACAGCAGATTGAGCTTTGACTTGATCAACTGATTCCATCAACATCGGAACCGACTGACCGAGATTTAAACTGGTTTGCTGCGGCTCGCGCTGTGCGCGCAGGCTTGATGAAGAAGCTGCAAGCTCAGGTTGTTGATGCTTCTCCAAATAAAATTTGGCTTTTGGTTTTTTTTCAATACTAGGGATACGCGCAGAAGGATCTCGCTGACCAACAACCCGTGCACCGCCATTCGGCAATTCGCTAGTATAGCTAGGGGCTTCCGCAGGAGATTCGTCCTCGTATTCCGCTTGTTGTTTTAAACTTTTCTTGAGCGAGCGCGACACTTTAATATTGCCATTGCGCTCATTGCGCTTGCGTCTGATCCCATCCGCTAATATCAGCAGAATCAGTAAAAAACCAACAATGATGACCCAATCTTTCCACATAAGGTTATCCGTATTAATTAGTTCAATGTTTAAACCGCAGCCAATTCTGCGGCTTCGTCCACATCTACTGTGACCAAACGCGAAACACCTGGCTCGTGCATGGTAACGCCTAACAATTGGTGTGCCATTTCCATCGCATTTTTATTGTGCGTGATGTAAATAAACTGCACTTGTGCCGACATCTCTTCAACCATACGCGCGTAACGCCCAACATTGGCGTCATCGAGTGGAGCATCAACTTCATCGAGCATGCAGAAGGGTGCCGGATTCAAACGGAAAATCGAAAACACTAACGCAATCGCCGTCAAGGCTTTTTCACCACCAGACAATAAATGAATAGTGCTGTTACGCTTGCCCGGTGGGCGCGCCATAATGGTAATACCAGTATCGAGCAGCTCTTCGCCAGTCAATTCAAGATAGGCGTGACCACCACCAAATACTTTGGGGAATAATTCCTGCAAACTTTTGTTGACCTGGTCAAAGGTTTCTTTAAAGCGTGTACGGGTTTCGCGGTCAATGCGTTTAATCGCATTTTCCAGAGTCTCAAGCGCTTCCATCAAATCAGCATTTTGTGCATCGAGATAATTTTTGCGTTCGGACTCTGTTTTATATTCGTCAATTGCCGCCAGGTTAATCGGGCCGAGGCGGGAGATTTTCCCCGCGAGGCTTTCCAATTCTTCTTCTAGTGGTTTTACTTCGGTACCTTCTGGCATCTCTGCCAAAATGATATCCAGATTTAATTCT
>NZ_JBRFPI010000180.1:0-8948 GCF_053579595.1 Cellvibrio sp. | reverse complement strand
CTCAACTAATTAGTTTTGCTCTCACTGGTGGATAGGCATCACCCTCCTTGCGATAAGTGACTTCGTAGCCGGTGTTGGTCGCTTTCAGTAGCCAGCCAGTCCACAGGTCTTCTTTTGCATCGAGTTTGCTGAAGGGTCTTTTATCCAAATAACCATTCAGGTGTGAGTCTTGATAGCCTGCCATATAGAATCGTAATAGTGCCGCTTCGTCAGCTTCAGTATGTACGTGCGGTAATAATTCTATGGCTTTTCGATATCCATTTTTATGCCATTCAAGAAATGCAGTTGCGTTCGGTTCGAGAATGGCAGGATGCATTTCGTTAATGGATTGATGAACGAAATCCAAATGGCGTTCTGCCCGCTGTTGCGGGCTTAAATAACTAAAATAAACAATAAATGCGCTAACAACTAATACAATAAAAATTCCTGCGGCGACCTTGCTACTGCGTTTTAACATACTCATTTTTCTTAAGCTTCCTTCAATAGTCCATTAACTGTGAAAATGTTTGAGTCGATTATTGTTTAATTATCGGCTGCACCAACACCCAAGGCTTTATCACTACTGCCCATACCAATGCATTCTGCTCATACCATTCTTGTGCTTGGGTATCTTTTACTGCGTCAACCAAACCTGCATCCATCCAGGTTTTAATTTGTGCGGCGTTATCCGCAACGATCTGTGCGGCGACATGGGTTAAATCCAAAGTTGGATCTACGGCGATGGCATTGCCGCTGGCGAAAAAACGCTGTAGTTCATGCCAGTGAATTTGTGCGGTTTCCAAATTAATTTGTTGTTCAATTTCGTTGTTCATCGTTATTTACTCATCGCCTTTGCAACTCTTGAATTGCTCGGTTTATTTAACACTGTACTGATAGTATTGCCGGCATAAATTAATTTTTCCAAATTCACGCCGTGTTCAATACCCAAACCATTTAATAAATACACCACATCTTCTGTGGCGACATTACCTGTTGCACCCGCTGCATAGGGGCAGCCGCCTAAACCAGCGATGGAGGAATCAATCACGCTCACACCCATTTCCAAGGCGGCATAAATATTCGCAAGTGCCTGCCCGTAAGTGTCGTGCATATGTGCAGCAATTTTTCCGATAGGGATGTCGCGCGCGAGTGTTTCAATTAAATGTTTAATTTGCCCCGCAGTGCCCACGCCGATGGTATCGCCTAGTGAAATTTCGTAGCAACCCATAGCTAGTAATTCGTTGGCAATGCTCGCAACGGTTTGCACATCAACCGCACCCGAATAGGGGCAACCTGCAACGCAGGAGATATAACCGCGCACGGGAATATGCCGCGATTTTGCTGCATCAATCAAGGTTTGAAAGCGCTGGATACTTTCACTGATAGAACAGTTAATATTTTTTTGGCTAAACGCTTCGGATGCTGCTGCAAAAATCGCAACTTCATTCGCGTTAACGGCAATCGCGCGTTCGTAACCTTGCAGGTTGGGTGTGAGTGCGGCGTAAGTTACACCGGGTTTACGCGCGATGCCAGCAAATACCTCGCCGCTATCGGCCATTTGCGGTACCCATTTCGGGTTTACAAAACTGCCCGCTTCAATATAAGTCAAACCAGCATCGACGAGATTTTCAATCAACTGGATTTTGGCGGTGGTAGGAATGGCTTGCTTTTCATTTTGCAATCCGTCGCGCGGGCCAACTTCAACGATGCGAACTTTTTTCGGTAAGTTCATAATAAAAATTAATCCTCGCCCCAGCGCGGCATCAAATCTTGTTGTACACCAAGCTGATCCAAAATACGCGCGACGATAAAATCCACCAATTCCTCAACCGATTGCGGCTGCATATAAAAACCGGGGCTGGCGGGCAGTACAATAACACCCATCTGCGTCAGCTTTAGCATATTTTCCAAATGAATTTCAGAGTAGGGCGTCTCGCGCGGCACCACAATTAATTTGCGACGCTCTTTCAGTGCTACATCTGCAGCGCGTTCAATTAAATTATTGCTGGCGCCGTGAGCGATGGCTGAAAGCGTTCCTCCACTTGCAGGGCAAATCACCATCGAGCTGGGCGAGCTTGAACCCGAAGCAACTGCCGCAAACCAATCGTCTTTTGCAAGCAATTGCAGTTGCTCGTCATCGGCATCAAACATTTCACACAGCATTGCTTGCTGCTCTTCCAGATCGCGCGGCAAATCCAAATCAGTTTCAGTGCGAATCACCACTTCTGCGGCGCTGGAGATCATCAAAAATACTTTGCAGTCCGCCGCCAACAAACACTGCAGCAAACGCAAACCATATTGCGCGCCGGATGCACCGGTAATCGCGAGGGTGACTGAGCGTGGTTTCATAGGTAGCTCCATTTTGCAGGATGGTTGATTCGCTAACGCAAAGGGTGCAATCACCAAGGCGTTTTATTACTTCTAATGATATGGGGCTTTGCCATTCGTCGCTAGCCTTTAGCGAGACCGCATTGTTTGATTTTGAGCAAATGCTGCACGTTGACTGTGCCTTTATACTGATAGCGTAGAAACTGTACATATTACCTAGCACTTAAACAGGAGTAAGGTTATGACAAGTTATCACGCTGTTGTCTGGTTAGATCGTAAAGAGGCGCACATACTCACATTTGAAGAGGGTATTGTGGAGGTCGAACGCATCAAGTCCCGTAGCCATCATCTTGCTTCAGGCGGGCATGCTGGCTCACATCAGAATATGCATGGCCGCGCCAGTGCTCAAGGTCATCACTCGCCCGAGGGTGGTCATGCAACTTCGGATCAAACGTTTTACCATAAAATCGCGCAGGCGTTGGTGGGCATTAAAGAGGTTTTGGTGACGGGGCCAGCACAGGCAAAAGATGAGTTTCGCGCTCACTGCGAGCACCATGATACTGCTGTTGCAAAGGCGATTGTTGCTGTTGAGCCAAGCGATCATCCTAGTGACGAGCAGTTAGCTGCGCTCGCGCGAAAATACTTTATAAAATACGATCACATGCATAGTCAAAAATAACTAAAAATACATATTCTGAATATTAATAGAGGCGACTTCGTTGATTGATGGTCGCCTCTAAAAAAGTTGTAAATTGTTATTGCCCTAAAATGTCCCTGACGAATGCGCGAATGCTGTCGTCCTGACAGTTTTCAAAAAAACATGCCTGGAAGCGTTCACCATTCACCGCAGTTTTCACAATTTCCGGATCAATTGCACGCAATCCATCCAAATAGTTTTTTGCCGTCGCAATTTTAATATTGGTCAGAATTCCCGCATTACGCACTTGCGATTCGCGACGCTCCGCAGGGTAACCCTGGCCGCGCACGCCGGTAAATGCCTTTTCAAAAATGGTGCGGATATTCAGCTCAGCACCCCAACCAAAACCCTTGGCAAATGGCAGTGCCAGTGCATTGCCGTTATTCACCTGTGCAAACAAGTAAGCGTCGGTAGGCTCTATGCAGTAACCGCAGAATACACCTGGGTGTGCGTTGAGTGACATCATCGCGCCTTGACCCGTGCCGCAACCACTCACGACAAAATCGACAGCTTTGGAGTTTAATAACAAACTGGCCATTACTCCCAGATGGATGTACGTCAGGTAGTGGTCATTATCATCACTCATACCCACGTTAAACACGCTATGTTGCTGTACGGCTGCGACTTCTTGCAGTTGCTGCAACACAATCGCGTTTTTCGCGGCTTGGCTGAATTCGTTCATTAATGCAATTTTCATGGCAAAAGCTCTCTCAGAATAGAAAAGGGGTTTTGTGACAGGCTCTTCGGCACTGTTTGCTGGTAATGACCGATCTTTTGCAGAAGTGTTAATGATATAGGGGGAGGCGGGTTAATTGAAGGGAAAGGGTGGTTTTAATGACAAGGGCGCAGCAAGCGGCGCCCCTACAAATAGCATTGCATCCGTAGGGGCGCTGCTTGCTGCGCCCTATTTTGTCGAATATCTATTTTTAAAACCCATCAGTATATTCACCAGAGGTTAGCTAAGCTCGGTTTTGCAATCACCAACCACATAATTGCCAATACGCTGACCGGAATAATCGCGATGGCAATGCGCGTTACATAAGCGTGATAAATATAGAGTGTTCGTGTTTGTTTTGCATCGTAACCCGTTTCATTCAAGCGTGAAAAAATCTGCGGTAGCTTGATGTTGCCATACCAAATATCCAGTACTTCCAGTGGTATGATTAGTAGCAAGATAATCAGCAGTTTCCATTGCAGCCAAGGTTGGTTAAATCCAAAAACCAGAATTGCCATTCCAATACCGCTGGCAATCAAAGCTACAAATGCAACGTGTTCAAGAATGAGCATTTTTATAAAAACACGATACGCCAGATGCGTCGCGGGCGTAATCTCGCCCAATTGTTTGCGCATAGCCATCAAGATAAACCACGCACCAAGGCTCGGGCCGAGCCAAAAAACCAGTGAGCCGATATGCAGGATTTTTAGTGCAATAAACGCATCGATAGTGCTCATATCAATAATCGACTTTTAATTCGTTTGTGCGTGGAAATACTTTTATCGTAAGCGCAAACATCCACGCCGTACTCCACACCATGCCCGCCGCAGTAAAGAATTTCGCCGCGTCCATTGCTTGCATCGCACAGCTGATACTCAAACCAAAACCAAAAAACCAACCGGGAATGCCAATTAAAATTAATTTGCGCGGTAGGCGCTGATTATTGAGCAGCAAAACGTTTAACAGAAGGCCACCAATGTTATAGAGACCATTGCCCAATGTGCCGGTGAGCTGCACTGCAATTAATTCCAGTATTTGCATTGTCGCCAGTGTCGGATCAATTGTGTGGCTGTACGGAATCACAAACGCGAAAATAACTTCCGCACCAATGTCCGGCACTATGCCGAGCGCCACCAATAATATTCCCAGTACACGCCATTCGGATTTTGGAATAAACGGCAGCAGCATGATGCAAAAAGTCAGCAAGCCGAGTGCCGCAAGCATCCAGTTAAACCAACCTAACTGCCACAATCCAAGATTGTTTTGAATAAATTCATTGCGCTCTGCAATTGAATTGCCTGCGCCGAGTAGTCCTTCGGGAAGGATGAAGGCCATTTGGAGGCAGGCTAGGGTTAGGATGGCTATGATGGCTAGGCCAAGGTAATTGTTTAGGGTCCTATTTTTTATCATTGGTCTGTGACTTTAGGTTTAAGGGGGTGAAAGTCATGATTCGCATACTCTCTCCATTCTACCAACAAATTTTCTATTTCATTCTTGTACTGATACGTTATTGTATTATCAAATTTGAAATCATTAAGCATCCTCCTTAGTTCCGCCACTTTCCAATGTTTAGTAAGGGGTTTGTAGAGTCCGTGTTTGTTTTTATCGAAATGGAGTAAAAGCATTGGCGTAAGATGGTCTTTGTATATTCCGCTTTGTTTTGATAGGGTTTTATGGAATTCATCCAGTTCCTCCTCTGTGGTGGTTTTTCTGCTAATTTCCTTATGGCATTCAAATAGATCATCTATAAGTTTGGTGTCTGTTCTATCAGCACTTTGAAATATGTCGTAATTATCATTTTCTTCGATGTTCTCAAAGAGCAGGCTGCATAATTGAAATTTCATTTCGGGTGCATAAAAATAATAGGTGTACTGAATCATTTCTACTGCGATTGAAAAGTTGCTTTTAATTAGGTGTTCTAGGATTTTTCTCTTTGTGGTTAATATGGTGTTGTTTGTGTTGGCCGCATCCATGAAATTGAATATTTTTGCTATCGATTCGCATGTTAAATAAATTATTTCTTTGTTTTTCTTGTTTCTGCCATCAAGTGTTGTTCTTGGTTCGAAGTAAAGGGATGTGTTATTTTTTGCGTTTCTTGTAATCTCAGAATTTAATGTATTGGTTAGGTGTTGGCATAGTTCATCATCAAATGAAGTTGTCGCGAATGTCCAATCAACTAAATTTTTTAAATAGTTTCCATATTGTGCCTTGTTTTTCGCATCTCCCAAAATTTTTATAGATTCTTTACTTGGTTGCTTACTGTAGAGCGCCTTAAGAATTTTTTGATCCATGGCTTCATTTGTATTTAGTGACTCTGTGATTGCTCTTATAAAGTAGTTTGATCCTCTGTCATTTTTTATTCTCTGCAAATCACTTGCTTGTTCTCTTGTGTTGTGCCGGTAAATTGCAAGTGCTGCGCTACGCTGCGTTGCAGTATCGGAATCAAATATGTCATGATCGAAGAGTGATCCAATAAGTACTTTAGCTGGCTGAAGATCGCTTTCTAACTTGATTGCAGATTTTAGGTTGGCGGCTAACTTTTGCTTTAATTTTTGAGTTTCAGCATTGTTTTGTGATTTTTCAATATTTTGTAGCGTTGTAAATGAGTTTAAGAAAAAAATGAATGCGCTAGGAGAGCAAAACCGAAGGATATTCAGGTGAAGTAAGTCAAATAGATGTATCTCGCCTTTTATGTTGTTCCATGCGGAATAGGTGCGTCTGAGTGCTTGTTTAAGGGTTCTTGGTGTCCCTATTAAAGGATTGAATTCTTTTACGAAAAAATAGTTTTGCTTTATGTATATTGTTTCGCTGCCTATTTCATTTTCGATTAGCTCAATAAATTTTTCGATTATTATCTGCGAGTGCACATGCTGGATGTCAGGGATGTCTTCAATATGGGTGCAGATTTTTTCAAGAATTGAATCTTGCGTGGCTTTTATGCAGAGTATAAAGTTTATTCTCTCAAGCTCTTTTATGCGTTCAAGAAGTGCAGCAAGAGAATTTATGGTTTTTTCTTGTTCACAGCTTCTATCGAAGTCCTCCAAAACTATAACCATATGCTTGTCTATGGATTTTAATAGGTTGTCAATTTTCTCTAAGTGATTCTTGGGATTCGCTTTACTGTTGGTGCCTAGTATATGGCTAATACTAGAGGCTCCAGTAAATCCTGAGTTATTTAGTGCATTGATATAGTTTTCAGGAATGCTTGAGAGGGCCGAGCTATCTACATACTGCGACAACTCTTCAACAATAATTTCGAGGATTTGACCTGCATGTGAGTCATGATCTCTCCCCCAGCCATCAATGTAGCTAAATATATACGCCTTTTTCCCTTGTGTTGTTAATTGCTCTTCTATCAGCTTGCAAAGGCTTGATTTTCCAGAGCCGAATTCGCCTCGTATGGCTACCTGATGACTCTTTTTCGATTTTTCCAGTAGAGTAGTTATTCTTTTTGCATATGCGGTCAGATTAGTAAAGTCATAGTTTTTATTTGCTATCGGAATCTCTTTTTCCAGCCAAAGTTTTATATCAAAGTTTTGGCTTTTATCATATGACTCCTTTTCTGGTTTTGATGATTGCTTTGTTAGCATCATTAATAAACATAAGAACGTGCCTGCAGAAAATAAGATAGCATAGGGTACATCAATCAATTCGCTTAGATCATGGGTGTATAAACTGAAAGCAATAACAAAAAATGATGCAAGATAAGCCGGTGGGTGCCTTAGGTCATTTTTTATGGTGTGAGTTATGTTGTAGCAGTTGTGCTTCTTTAAAAATAAAGGTAGTGAAAAACCGACAATAAATAAGAAGGTGTATGCAATCAACGGGGGTAGTGAGTTAAATGTTTCAGATAGAAAAAGTAGTGGAACGTCCAGTATTCCAGTTCTCAATAGCAAGTAGAGCAGCAGATATGCAGTGATGCTTAATGAGGCCAAATCAATTAAGCGAAGAGTGAAGTTCTTAAACCACATTTTCATGTTTTTATTTTATCCTTTATTTGTTCGGATTAGCTTCGTAGGCTAAGTCTTGCGCACCGTGGAGGGTATTGCTTGCGCTCCACCCACACTACGGTTGTAATTTAATTACAACGCATGCTTCGTCAACTGCTCAATCAACTTTTGATGCACCCCACCAAACCCACCATTACTCATAATCACAATATGCGTATTGGCTTCGCTCAGCGAAATCGCACAGTGAATTAATTCATCCAGATTGCGCAAGAGTTTTGCGGGGACGGGGCTTTTGTTTACTACTTCGTCCATTGCCCAATCTACGTTTGCAGGTTGATACCACAGAACATCGTCAGCATCGGTGACGCTTTGGTTGAGGGCGCCTTTGTGAACGCCCATGCGCATGGTGTTGGAGCGGGGTTCGATGATGGCGATAATTTTTTGGTCGCCAACTTTTGCGCGTAAACCGGCGAGGGTGGTTTTAATCGCGGTGGGGTGGTGGGCGAAGTCGTCGTAGACTTTTACGCTGTGCACATCGGCCAATATTTCCATGCGGCGTTTTACACCGGCAAATTGTTCCAATGCTTTTGCGCCGTGTTCCGGGGTGACACCTACATGGCGGGCGGCGATGATTGCCGCTAAACCGTTATTGACATTGTGGATACCGGTTTGTTGCCAATGTACTTGCGCGACTTCTTCGCCGTTGTGAAGCACAGCGAATGATGAACCGTCAGCTGCTAATAACTTTGCTTGCCATTCGGCAGAATTTTCTTTTTCATTTTTTTCGTTATCAATCACTGCAAATTGTTGCTGCGGTGTCCAGCAGCCCTGTTGGATCACTTCAGCGAGGGCTTTGTCATTGACGGGTGAAATTAATAAACCGTTATTGGGAACAGTGCGCACCAAATGGTGGAATTGTTTTTGGATGGCGGCGAGATCGGGGAAGATATCGGCGTGATCAAATTCGAGATTATTTAAAATGACTGTGCGTGCATTGTAATGGACAAATTTGGAGCGCTTGTCAAAAAACGCGCTGTCATATTCATCGGCTTCCACCACAAAAAACGGCGTGCCGCCCAAGCGAGCAGAGGTGGGGAAATTTTTTGTCACGCCGCCGATTAAATAGCCCGGCTCCATTCCTGCGTATTCCAAAATCCACGCGAGCATCGATGAAGTTGTTGTTTTGCCGTGGGTGCCAGCAACCGCCAATACCCATTTGCCTTGCAACACATGGTCGCGCAGCCACTGTGGGCCAGAGGTGTAGGCAATGCCTTGGTCG
>NZ_JBRFPI010000179.1:0-8953 GCF_053579595.1 Cellvibrio sp. | reverse complement strand
CCGACGGGCCGATCGTTCCGCCACACCGGTCGTGGTGCCATTTCCCTCACCGCGATGGGAGGAGGCGCCCCCCGCCGAGCAGTACGTCGTGGAGCTGCTGCGCCGGGCCATTGGGTACCGGGTGAGGCTGGGATGATTCCAATCAATAAAGGATGCCAGGGTGCCAGACGCGGCAAAGCAGATAAGTGCACGGAAATAATACTGCTGTATTGGGGATTCAGTTTGCAGCTGTTGACTGTCGGTCTTACTGTTCATTGGACGAAAACCTTGTTGTTATTTGGTCAGTAAGTCAATCCCTATAAAGTGTGATGCCGCTTGCCCAAGCGAGTGAATTAAACGGGTTTTTGTTGGAAATGTCTACTTGTTGGTGGAAACCTAAGCGACTTTTCTGACTGCTTATTATTTAAACTTCAATTCCAGGTATTTTTCTTCCAATTCGGTATATTGCTTGCGCAATTCAGCGAATTCAGACTGGATTTGTTGCAAATTTGCCGGACCTGCATCTGCCCCTGTACTGGTATGCTCAAGGTCGTTTTTGAGCTGATCGTTTTCGCGCTCCAGATCTTCCAGATTGCCTAGCAGCCCTTTGCTTTCATGGGTAAAGTTGTGCAATGTTTCCTTGATGCGTTGGTTTTCCTCTTCAAGCTCGTGTTCGTGCTCAATAATGCCTTCCTGCTCGGCAATTTTTTCGTTAGCCTTGTTGAGTTCTTCCTCTAATAATTGGACGCAGGTGTCTGACTCTTGCACAAAACGCACTTGCCGTTGCAGCTGCTGTTCTAGTTCTTTAATAACCAAATCCTTTTCCTCGGCCGTCACTGCTTCCTCAAGCTTGCGCTGCAAATTGCTGATGACCCGATATTGGTCAGCAGCCACGTTGCGCAGCTTCATAATTTCTTCTGCGGCACGGGGGTCTTGGCGGATGATATTAATTGTCTTGTTTTCAACAGGCTGCCCTGTAATTGCGGCGTTAGTCGAATGCATGTAGTGGGTTATTTCGTTGTAACTGTTGCCATATTGCCCTAACAGCATTTCGTATCTCTCGCGATCCTCGACTCCATCGGCCATCGCATAAAGTTCATTGTAGTAACCTTGGGCATTGGCTTGTGCTTCGTTCCAGCGCTTCTCCAAATCAAAAAACAGCTTTTTAAATTTTTCCAGATTCTCCACCCGCTTTTTATACATCTCCAGCTCTTCATTATTGGCGGTATCGGGTGAGGCATCTAGAGGTAAATCAAGGGCGGTATCTGTTGTAGATTGCAGGAGCGGTTCTAATGTTTGACGAAACACATTCCAATAACCTTCACTGCCGGGGACCTCAGTAGTGCCCAATTCCTCTGCGCGCAGGAAGGCGTAACGCAATGCGACTATGCGTTGGTTGATAGGCAGGTCGGCGGGTTGTGCTTCGCTGATATCGCTGCGCGGGGCAATCAGTGCAAAGCGATCCTGGGTTAACTCCAATTGTTCATAGATGAGTTGCTTGTAGGATTTTCCCGCAGGAGCAGGGGTTGAGTTGACAGTTTTAATCGTCTCAATCAGTTCGCGCAATTTGTCTTGTTGCCGGCGAATGAGCTTCTTTTGTTTTAGTGCATAAAAAATCAGTACTGCGGTTGCAATAAGTAACAGCAGATAAATCTCTAAGGCTACTGCGAGCACAAGGGTTGGGACTTGCATATTATTGTCGGCCGCAAGGATTGATAATGAACAGATATACAGCAACCTTATTGCCGCAATCGACTCTATAATCGCTGATTAACATATCTGCCTGAAAGTATGGTACAGATTCAGCCAATATTCGACTTGGCTATACTTTAGAGGTCAATCTGGTCTGCGTATTGAATAATTTATTAATGAGGTTTGTGGTTTTATGGATGCAATAGCAGCATTACATCAGCGAGTATCAACTCCGCGGCTTACCGCACCGGCACCGACGCCGCAGCAATTAACCGTATTGTTCAAGGCGGCACTGCGGGCCGCCGACCACGGCAATATGCATCCTTGGCGATTTTTAATTGTAGAGGGGGAGGGGCTAGCCCGGCTTGGCGAATTGTTTGCTAAAGTTGCTACCGTCAGGAATCCAGGGATCACGCAACCAGAGTTGGATCGCTGCCACGCTATGCCGCAGCGTGCCCCTATGATTATTGTTTCCATCGCCAAGTGCCAGCCCAATCCCAAAGTGCCGCAGATCGAACAAATCATCGCCGCTGGCGCCGCCACCCAAAATCTTCTCAATGCAGCCTTCGCAACGAATGTCGGTGCGGTGTGGCGTACGGGCGATATGGCCTATGACCCAGTTGTGAAAGAGGGGCTTGGGTTAATCGAAGGTGAAGAAATTATTGGCTTCATTTATGTGGGCACACCCACGGTTCCACCACATGCACCGCGCGAACAAAATCCCGCTGATTTTTTTAGCGTATGGCCACAGGAATAAGATTGCGTTTGCAAGCTTGCTTGTGTACATTAGCGCGCCTTCGCAGGGGGTACTTTGGATGGTGTTTTCGGCGGAGCCCGCAGGTAATTTAGTGCGGTAAAAAACGGTGAGGTGTCCGAGTGGCCGAAGGAGCACGCCTGGAAAGTGTGTATACCGCAAGGTATCGAGGGTTCGACTCCCTCTCTCACCGCCATTTTTGAATAAAGTTTTACTGTACAGTTCCGTGCATAGCAGCAGGTAGTTCGCTCCTTGTACAGGTTGATCGAAAATTGTATTTCATTGATTTATAAAGCATTAATTTGAGAGTCTTACAAAAGAAAATCAAATAAACGCTTGACTCACTGAACCCCGATCAATAAAATGCGCGCCTCAACAACGCACTCATAGCTCAGCTGGATAGAGTACTCGGCTACGAACCGAGCGGTCGGAGGTTCGAATCCTCCTGAGTGCACCATATTAAAAAGCCCGTCAGAAATGACGGGCTTTTTCGTTTTTAGATTTCCTCCTGTGTTAAATCTTCGTCATTAAATTCCAAATCTTTATCTTATCTGTTGCTATCCATTCATCCTTTGCTATACCCAATTCAGGTAAAGCGTTTTCGCTGGCATTTACTGACGTCTATAAGGTTGCGGTATAAAAAGTCATATAAGAGAGGGTATTGTGGATTTAAAAAACTTAATCGATAACGCACAGAAGTTGCCAAATATTCCCAAAGTGGTCCAAGAGTTAATAGAGAGTTTTGGCGATGAAAATATTAACAATGAGGCTATCGCTAAAAAAATCAGTGCTGATCAGGTACTCACGGCGAAGCTCTTACGCGCAGCCAACTCGGCGCATTACGGCGGCAACCGAAAAGTGGGCTCAGTGAGTGATGCAGTATTTATTCTGGGTTTTAATGCGGTGCGTACACTGGTGTTGGCATCGGGTATGACGGGGGCTTTCAAGGCCCCGGAGGGCTTCGATTTACCTGCGTTTTGGCATAACAGCTTTGCGGTGGCGAGTACGTGCAAATGGTTGGCGAAATTTTCTAAAGATGATGCAGAGACTGCCTTTACCTGCGGCATGATCCACAATATCGGTGAGCTGTTGATTCATATAATCCTACCGGACGAGTGCAAAGAGATCCAAAAAGTGGTGGATCGTGGCGCGCGCAATTCAGATATTGAAAAAAATGTGCTGGGTTTTAATTTCCCTGAAGCGGGAGCTGAGTTGGCCAATCGCTGGAAGTTTCCTGATGCGATTGTCTCCGGTATTCGCCATCAGCTCAATCCATTGGATGCGCCGGAATTCTCGCGTTTTGCTGCGTTAATTAATCTTTCGGACTATATAGTCCACGAGAACGAGAAGGATGGTGGCGCAACTCTGGTGGAACATTTCCCCAATGACTTAGCGACTAAACTGGGTATTAATCTGGTGAAGTTGATGGAACGCATTGACGAAACCAAAGATCTGATTGGCGGCTTTGATGAATTACTGCATTAAATAGTAAATACAACAAGCGATGGTGAGAGAGCAAAGCCCGTGTTGATCGCGGGCTTTTTTTTACGATTAATAACAGGTTTGTAGTGCATCAGCAAAACAGGCATCAATTTCTTGTGGTGTCGTTTTACGCTTGATCGCCTCAAAAAAAACTGTCGCTTGCGGGTATTCGCGGCTCAAATACATCAGCCACTGTTTAACGCGGTTGCCACAATTGCGCTCGCAATAAAGCGGTGTGGTCAGCTTGTAGTAATCGTAGAGCATATGGCAGATTTGGCTCCAGGTCAGTGGAGTGTAATCTTCACCTTCTATATGTGCTTTGATTTGCCGGGCGAGGTCAGGGCAAGCAAGCAGGCCGCGACCGAGCATGACATCGGCGCCATTGGATTGTTCGCGACAGCGCAGGTAATCCGCTACCGACCAAATTTCACCATTGGCAATCACCGGAATTTTTAGCTCCGCACGAATATCGGCGATGTAATGCCAATAGGCTGGAGGTTTGTAACCATCGGCTTTGGAGCGGGCGTGGACGGTTAGTTCGTCGGCGCCAGCGGCTTCTACGGCGCGGGCGTTATCCAGATAGCTACTGCGATCTTCATAGCCCAAGCGGATTTTGGCAGTGACGGGAATGCCGCGCGGCACAGCATCACGCACCGCTTTAATAATGGAGTAAACACGGTCAGGTGTACGCAACAAACAGGCGCCGCCCTCGTGGGAGTTGACTGTTTTGGCGGGACAGCCGAAATTCAAATCGATTGCCTTGGCGCCATAGCGGACAAGTTCTAACGCATTGATCGCCATAGGTTCGGGTTTGCTGCCGAGCAGTTGCACACGCACTGGTGTTCCGTTTGGGGTTTTACAGTCGCTTTCCAGCTCTTGCGCGTACTTGTAAAAGACTTTGTAGGGGAGCTTTTGGTCAGTAACACGGATAAACTCGGTCACACAGCCATCCAATCCACCAATACGCGATAGTATGTCGCGTACATGATGCTCAACAACGCCCTCCATCGGGGCCAACATAATGCGCATAGATTTGCTCGGGTTCGTTCAAAGACCGGCATTTTAGCGGGTTTTGGTTGATAATTTGTCCAGCCCTGCGTAGATTGCGCGGCCTTTTGCGGGTAAAACCCATCTTTTTTACTGATTATCGAGGTTCTTAATGACTCAGCCTGTTTTCCACGACCTGATTAGCGATAGCCAATTGCGTAAAGCGATTGATGTCTTGGGTTACGAACAACCCACACCGGTGCAGCTCAAGGCGATTCCGGCGGCAGTGGCAGGCCAGAACCTCATTGTCAGCTCCAAAACCGGTAGCGGTAAAACAGCCGCATTTTTGCTACCTGCGATTCAGGCGATTTTGGCCAAACCGCCAGTGAACCCGAGTTCAACCCGCATCCTGATTTTGACTCCCACGCGCGAACTCGCTCGCCAGATCGTGAAAAACGCCGAGCAGTTGCTTAAGTTCACCGGCTTGAAAGTGGGAATGGTGTGCGGTGGCGAAGAACTGAAGTACCAAAAGGCGATGTTGCGTAAAAATCCGGAAATCATCGTGGGTACGCCTGGGCGATTGGGTGAGCATATCTCCCACAAATCGACCGAATTTTCCGGCTTGGAGTTTTTGGTATTAGATGAAGCGGATCGTATGCTCGATATGGGCCTTAGCGATGACGTATTGAAAATCACCAATACCTGCCGCGCTGAACGCCAGACATTTTTGTTCTCCGCCACTATGGAGCAAAAAGGCCTGCGTCATTTGATCAAGCAAGTCATTCTGGGTGAAGCGCAAGAAATTTATATCGACGAAAAACCCAACGCTATCACCCAGCAAATGTTATTGGCTGATGATTACAAGCACAAAGAAAAATTGCTGGTCGCGCTGTTGCAAAAATCGACATTTGAAAAAGTGATTATTTTCACCAACACCAAACTCAAAGCCTCGCAGCTGGATAATTTACTGCGTTATAACAAATTTCGTGTCGGAACTTTGCATGGCGATATAACGCAGGATCAGCGCAAGATTACGCTCGATCATTTCCGCCAAGGCAGAACCACCGTATTGGTAGCGACTGATGTGGCTGCGCGCGGGTTGGATATTCCTGGTGTTGAGCTGGTAGTGAATATGGATATGGCGTATTCGGGCGATGAATATTTGCATCGTATCGGCCGGACTGGTCGCGCCGATAACGAGGGCAGGGCGGTGTCTTTGGTGGATGCGAAAGAGTGGAATCTCACCAAAGGAATCGAACGTTACCTGGGTGCAACCTTCGAGCTAATTACTATGCCGGGTTTGAAGGGTAAATATCAAGGCCCGGATAAAACGAAGTCGTCCGGAAAATCGGTTGGCACTAAAAAGAAAACAACCGCAAAAGATAAAAAAGACGATACCAAAGCGCCGAAAGTGAAAGTGCGCGAGCGCGACAAGAAAAATATTGGCAATCGCCGTGTACCTACTGCGCTGAAGACCGCTGCTGCAGTTGATGGTTTCGCTCCACCGAAAAAGAAAATCACCAAACAGATTGATGATAATGACGAGTAAGGGGGCCGCGCTTGCGCCCCTGCTTATGCGTTGCAGTCATGTCAATTTTATTTCAATTAAGTGATTGACCGCTTTTTAAAATAAGCCTAGTATCAAGTCAAAGGTGGTGAAATTAACCAGTAGCCGCCTCACCAGTATGTGAAGTTTGTCGTCGAGTGATAACAGCTTCATGTGCGTTCCCAAAGTAGGTTTCTGGCTAGTGCCAGCGTAATCTATCTGTCACAGACTTTTGTTTTAGTAGATGTGTTTTACTGCAAGTGCTTTACTCGAAGTGTTTTATTGTTTTTTAATCAGCGTTGAATTTTGAATCATTAACTGATCAATGAGTAATAGAAGGGGGTAAACGACACAGACATCATTCCATAGAAAATTGCGTTCTCGGGTAACTTCACGATATTGGGCCTTTGCGAAATCGCCCGTATTATTTTCAGACCTGAAGGGGATTATTCTTTATGGCAAGAAAAACGCATGCCAGACGTAGTGCAAACCATCACTCATACGATGATACCAGCTACCCAGCGTCGCGACATAAATCGCGAAAGAATCAACGCAGTGATGACAACATTGTCGAAATAAAATCCCGCTCGCAGCAAGTCGAAACAGCTTACTCTCCCCCTCGCTCCCCCCAACCACTTCGCGCTAAAACAAAATCCCAGCAGCAATACATCAACGCTATCAATAGCCACATGCTTACTTTTGGTATTGGCCCAGCCGGTACCGGTAAAAGTTATTGTGCAGGCGCATTGGCGGCAGAGGCGCTGGAATCGGGGCGTATTGAGCGTATTATTCTCACGCGCCCAGCGGTGGAGTCAGGTGAGAATCTCGGGTTTTTACCGGGCGATCTCGACGAAAAATTTTCTGTGTATATTGATGCCTTCCGCGATATTTTAAACGAACGCCTCGGCGCTGGAACTGTGGAATATTGTTTGCGTCACGGCCGTATAGTTGCAGCCCCGCTCGCCTTTATGCGCGGTAAAACCTTTAATAGCAAAACCTTTGTGATTTTCGATGAGGCGCAAAACGCTAGCCCGGCGCAGATGAAAATGTTTCTGACCAGGATAGGCGAAGATTGCAAAGTTGTTATTAATGGCGATATCAAACAGAGTGATATTCGCGGACCTAATGGTTTGGAAGATGCAGTCAATTTGCTGGACGGTTTGTCTAACGTCTATATTCATGAGTTTGAACGCGAAGATATAGTGCGCAGCGGTTTGGTGCGCGATATTATCGACCGTTACGAAGTAACAGACCAAGATTAATCAACCTCAAGGCACGCAACTAACTATCGTAATTAGTTGCGTGCCCTTGTCATGTCTATCTGACTTGCTAAATGATCAGTGAGTCGGCATCCTGCGCGCGTTTTTTCCTTTTCGTGATCATCACTTTTTCTGATAATTATTATGAAAGATTTGCGCTGCCCGCTTTGCTGTCAACCTCTGCTACAAAATACCCAAGGCTTGGCTTGTGCAAATCGCCATCAATTTGATCGCGCGAAAGAGGGTTACTTCAATTTATTGCCCGTACAAAATAAACATTCGCGTGAACCTGGCGATGCCAAAGAACAGTTGCAGGCGCGCCGCCAGTTTTTGCAGGCGGGATTTTTTGATCCACTCAAAATGCGGCTGCAAGAGTTATTGCCATCAACAACGTCAACTTTGCTTGATATAGGTTGTGGTGAAGGTTATTTCACGGCGGGATTTTCTGATGCCTTACCCCAGGCGCAGATTTATGGAATGGATATCGCCAAAGCGGGTGTGCGGCTCGCGGCAAAAACGGCGAAGGATAAAACCGGGCTGACATACTGCGTGGCATCGAGTTTTGATTTGCCTCTGGCCGATAACTCAATGGATGTGGTCACCCGAATTTATGCGCCCAGCAAAGACGCCGAGTTATGCCGTGTAATAAAACCGGGCGGCAAGTTAGTTATAGTGGCGCCCGGCGAAAATCATCTGCTGGGTTTACGCGCGCGAATATATAAGGAAGTGCGCCCGCATCCCCAGCCAATAACGCCCAAAGGTTTCGCAGTAGCAGAGCATCATCGTTTGGAAATCGATTTGCGTGTGAGCGAGCCGGACAACTGTGCAGCGCTTCTGGCTATGACTCCATTTGCCTGGCGGCTGGCTCCGGAGCTGCGAAATTCAATACTCGATAGTGAATTGCAGGACACTCTGGATTTTTCAATCAGTGTTTATAGCAAAAACTGATTATTTACCTATTTTCTATGGTTTTTAGGGGCACAAGGTAATTAAAAAAATGTGATTTGCATCACAAATGCAAATACTATTGTGGCATAAAGCATCGATGAGTTATGATGAAATCGTTGGTTTGGATGCTTTTTGCGCCACAAGAAAGGTTGTTGATCTAAAAAACCTGTTTTTATACCCAACACTATCTACTATAGAGTTATACCAAAGTTACTGGATTTTGTTGTCCGGATCCAGTTGCTTTGGCTTCTCCAATAGGGATTTTCTTGCCTCCCTGGGTTCAGTGAATGAGCTCGCATCCTGTGC
>NZ_JBRFPI010000178.1:0-9013 GCF_053579595.1 Cellvibrio sp. | reverse complement strand
ATTAAAGTCAATTACCGTACCATTGGGCGGAACTGCATCGTAAGGGATTATGCCAGGGGAGGTAAGGTCTTCATCGCGTTGGTACCAGCTTGCGCTCACCTTGCTTTGCCAGATGTTGTTAACTTGCGCTATCCAATTTAATGCAGCGCTTTGGTCTTTATATTCGCTGATATCCAAATCGCGCCCAACAGCAAACTCCGGTCCACCACTTTGTTCAGGGAAGCTGGTGCGTTCACCGTCAAAATAACGGTAGCTGAAATTCAGTGCGTGGATATCCTGTTGCCAATTTAAACGGCTGGTAAATTCGGTATTTTTTGCGGTACTGCCTTCAACTGGCTCACCTGCATCTTTGCCTTGCAAGCTAAATGCGTAACCGAGTTTGTTGATACTGCCGCTGGTGGATACACCGACGCTGCTGTAATCATCGCTGCCAAGGCTGGCATTTAATGTGGTGGATTTTTTTCCAGGTGTTTGGGTGATGATATGAATCACACCAGCGAGGGCATCTGAACCGTATACCGCTGATTGTGCGCCGCGAATAATTTCAATGCGCTCGATAGATTCAATATTAATTCCGTTTAAATCAAATGCACCGCCGCGGGTATTGGTGGGATCATTGAGTTGCACACCGTCGAGTAATACTAATGTGTGGTTTGCTTCAGCGCCGCGCAATGCGATTGAGGTAATACCGCCGGGGCCACCTTGTTCTTCCACCCAGAGGCTGGGCACTTGGCGCAATGCATCAATCAAACTGTGGTTGCTGAGTTGCAGCAAATCTTCTTTATTAAGAACCGAAACAGAAGAGGATAATTGTTCATTAGTCACCGGGCTATAGCTGCCGGTGACAATAAGTTCTTCGGTGGCGGAAAGTGCAGGTAATGTAATGGTGGCGATAAACAGCGGAGCTAATCGAAACTTTTTCATCTAAAACCTTAAGTTCTGTGTTTGATAGTTTGGTTTTTGGCTGGAAGACAAATGGACTCCGTCATTCACTCTGAGACTCGCCGTGAATACATCCCTGTAGGCTCGGGCACAGCATCCATGCTGCGCACGGTCTCAGAGCAAATGCCGGAATCCATTTTCATCGCTCTTGGGTAATTTATCTGCTTAATTTTTTGTAGCAGGAAACTTATATAAGGTGTAATACGCATTCATTTTTTCCGGTGCGTTGCCAGTGAACAGCGTTTTGGTTTTCAGTTGGGCATGATAAACCCGCGCGGTTTGTTGCGGGTGAATTTTTGCTTGCGCCAGTGATGCCAAATCAATCCGAATAGTTTTGCGGTCATTGCTCAGCGTAACTGACTTGATTGCATCTTGCTGCAAACCTAATTCGTCTGAACCGTAATCCGGTGCATCGCGATACACCCAAGATTCAATTGCCAGCAAAGATTTCAATTGTTCAGCGTCGATGTTGGCTGCAACCGCTTGCGTCAGTTCGATGGCAAAACCACTGGACGTTGCAAGCATTTGGGTAATCGCTGGAGCGATGGTTTTTCCATCCCACACAATACGCTGCAAGCTCGCGACGTGGCCACCTTTTGCCTGCCAGCCACGGCCAGTTTGGCCGAGCAGTAAACTGCCGTCTTTCAAAAAAAGTGGGCGCATTACGCCGGATTCCAATCCATCAATAAATGGCATCACACTACCTTGTTCAACTCCATCAACTGTTTGAAACGCGATGCGCAACAAATTCGATTGGGTTTGGTCTCCCATTAACATTTGGCCTGCAAACGCGCCGAATTTTCCTTTAGTGGTATCCCACGCAGGATTGCCCGGTGAGTTGGCAACACGGTTATGCGGCAACAAAATAATCGCGTTAGTACGTTTGTTTTGTACTTTATCCCAGGCAATGTCGGGCGAGTCAGGTGTCATGCCCGGCAAATCAACGAGGCCTGATGGGTGACCGTAAAATTTATCTTTTTCAATCACAAAAATTTTCGAGGTGCCCATATATTCTCCCTGATTATCGGAATACCAGAGGCGATTATCAGGGCCAGTTCCCAAACCGGCAGGGCTGCGCAAACCATTCGCCCAGAGTGCGAATTTTCCGTTGGGTTCAACGCGAATATTCCAGCCGGACAAACCACCTTGTGTGCCCATGTATTTACCACCGGCTTTATACGTGGAGCCGTCGCCACCATCGGCGAGGTTGATGCTGATGTAGTAAGCACCATCGCCACCGCGCACAGGGCCGTGCATGTAAGAGTGATAATTGCCGTGATAGGAGTGGGCATCGAATAAGGTTTCATAGCTGTCGGCAATGCCGTCACCGTTGGTGTCGCTAATGCGCGTGAGTTCGGCTTTTTGTCCGGCGATAACGGTGAGGCCTTTTTTGTCTTCGACTAATACCCCAAGGCTGTCAAAAGTACCTTCGGCAAATAAATGCCATTGGCCTTTCACCATGCGCCAGATTCCCGCAGTGCGCGTAGCAACCACCGTGGTGTTGTCTTGCGTTAGCGATAAACCCAGGGCTTCAAATAATTGTTCGCGACCAAAATTATCTTTGGGCGGATAATAACTTTCAATGCTGTAGCCCGCCGGTAAATCTGCTTTGGCTTCGGTGATTTTTATCGGTTGTTTACGGTAATCCAATCCCGATTTTTTTGCATGCCAGACGTTGGCCGCAACTTGCATTTTTGCAGTGAGCGTCGCGGTTTTGCTGCCCGCTGGTAAAGTCCATTGGCCGTTGCTGATTTCACCTTTACTCACCGCTGCGTTTTGCAGAAGTTGTGTATTGAGTGAAAATTGTTGGGTCGTTTTGATGTCGCCGCTCAAGGTGATTTTTACATCGCCATTGGCAGCAATTACCGTTTGGACTTTCAGGGTGTTTTTGCCGACGCGATAATCAAATGTCGGCAATTCATTTTTTTGTTTGGAGTTGCGCGTATAACCTAAAAATTGCGCATCCATAGCTGCAACGCGTGCGAGATGATCTTCTTTGCTGTTGAGCGATGCCTTGATGGTTTCTACATCGCCGAATTTTGCCTCTTTAAACGAGAAGTCGATTATCTTGCCTTGCGCATTTAAGGGTGCGAATAAAAACTCCTGATTGCCAAAATTAATTTCGCGGCTCTCAAACCCCATCTTTAAACCTTTGCCGCCGCGATTGGTGAATTCGCCGGTCATATCCAAAAAGCCGCCTTGCCAAATTTTGGTAATAGCAAGCAGGCGCGGATCAAAGGAGTAGTTAACACCCCAAGGTGAACCCACGTGAATTGCGCGGCCGGAAACGCCGGTTAGTGGGCCGCGCTGGATGCGCACTTCATCGTCAACCAATAATTGCAAGCGATCAGCAATCGGGTCGTATTCTTCTGCACCGGTTTGTGCGAGCAATTTAATTGTCGGGCCCTGATCGCGCAGATCATTTAGTGTGGCGAGGTAATCGCCAATAGCGTTGATCTGTAAGTCGCTTAATACTTGTGCGGAAAATGACGGCATAATGGGCAGGAACGCTTCGCCTTTTTTAGCCCCGCTTTCAGCAATAGCTAATTGATCGGTCGCGGCGCGGATACTGCGGTGCAGATACTGGCGATCCGCTTTGATCGTAAATCTATGGCCTTCACCGCCTTCCACAATTTCGCGGTCGCGCGGTTCGCGTTTAAACAAACCGTAGAGGTTTGGTCCGGTGCTTACGCCGGAATCGTTTTTAATCACGGAGTGGCAAGCGTTGCAGCCGACAGATTCGAAGGTTTCTTTTCCGAGCGCAACAAAATCGACCAGCTCTTTTTCGTTGGTCACTACACCGGAATTTTTCGGCATGGTAATCAATGAAAAATCTGCTGGCGCAATGGTGAAATTGCGCAATGCGAGCTGGCCTTTTTTCACCAGAAAGCTGGTTTGGCCAGCAGGATTCTCCCAGCCGATGTTGGCGTTTTCGCTCATGCCTGTGCGTATATCATTCACCGACACAGTTTCACCATTGATGCGTACTTTTACAATCAATGCGGAATCTACTTTCGCACTGGCTTCGTTATAGCGCGGCGCGCGGAAGGTGACGTACAACTTTTGCCACTCGTTGTTGACGTTCTTGAGGTCTATTGCGTAACGGCCTTGCACGTAGAGTTTTGCATCGCTACCTTCGGGAACCAGAAATTCTGTTTCTAATACTGAGTCGCCGATATGTTCATTCGTATTCAAATGCTCGCTGCTACCCTTGGCACTCAGCACGAGAATATTGCCGTCTTTAGCGGGGGTCACTTGTAATTTATTGCCGACTGCACTCACGTTGCTGGCGTTAATCCAAGCGCTGTTCGCTTTGAAATAATCGGCGGGGTTTTGTGCATAAAGCGGCATGCTGCAGATGATGAGTGAACCCAGCAGTGCTGTTTTGGAACCCAGTGTGATGTGTTTCAGGAGAGACATAATCTATACCTGTGATCTAATTAAAAAAGCGCCGCAGTGAATCACTGCGGCGCAAACAGACGACAGTTAGAGCAATAAGTAACTGTCAGCGGATAGAGCGGGAAATTAGAGTTTGCGCACCCAAATATTGCGGAAGTTCATCGCGTTGCCATGATCTTGCAAGCGAATCGGGGCGCAACCGTGGGCTTTGTAGACAGGTTTGCCAATCCATTCGGTGGCGCCCTGGATTTCGAAATGGTTTTGTACCAACACACCGTTGTGCAGCACAGTCACATAACCGGGTGATGTGAGTTTTTGTGCGCTATCAAATTTGGGCGCTGTAAAAATAATATCGTAGGTTTGCCATTCGCCTGGCGCGCGCGCTGCATTCACCAGTGGAATGGATTGCTTGTAAATCGAACCGGCCTGGCCATTGGGATAAGTTTTGTTGTTGAAGGAATCCAACACCTGTACTTCGTAGCGCTCTTGCAAAAACACGCCGCTATTGTTGCGCCCCTGGCCTTCCAATAATTTGCCGTTGTCATCGGTAATTAACGTTGGGGCTTTCCATTCGACGTGCAGTTGCACATCGCAAAATGATTCTTTGGTTTTGATATCGCCGGTCTTGGGTACGACAACCATGGCGCCATCAACAATTTTCCACTTGGCTTCGCCACCTTCAGCGCCTTGCCATTGGCTCAGGTTTTTGCCATCAAATAATACCGTCGCGTCAGAGGGAATGCCCGATGCAGGAACGCTGATAACGGCGGGAACAGGTTCCCATACCTCGGTTTCCTCGGCGAGTTGCCAGGGTTCTTTTTTCTCAGTGGCAGCAGCACAGGTAGCTGAGAAGATAAATGCGGTGCTGATAATTCCGATAGCGGGGAGTAATCCTCGCTGTAAAAAATGCTTATTCATGGAGTGCGACCCTGGAGTTTTTTGTGGTGGTGTTTTTGTGTTGATTGTTATGGTTGTATTTTTGAATTTAGTTATAGCGGTTAAATGCAAACTGGGCGAATGCTTTTACACAGCTTGATAAATTTATCTGATAAATGGAGAGTTTGTTAACACAGCTTTACAGAGTGGGATTGGCGCTGTAAAAGCGCCGTAAATAGGAGGGAAATACGAGTAAATGAAATTACTTTTGCGCCCAGCGTTGGCTATTTGCACAATTTAGAAATTGCGATTTAGCTAACCACTGCTGATCCGGGTAGTAGGAAAACAAAAACTGCTCACCTTTGATGGTATCAATCACCTTGCGCGCTACGCCTCTGCGCACTGCAGGGCAGCCATGGCTGCGGCCGAGGTGGCCCAATTTTTTAGCGAGTTTTAAATCCACATAATCGGCGCCGTGAAACACAATCGCGCGCTCCATCGCCTTGTCATTAAAACCGTCTTCCAAACCTTCCATCCGCAGCGAATAACCGTTGGCGCCAACGTAGGTTTCTTTGGTGCGGAATAGCCCCAAACTGGTTTGGCGGCTACCGTAGGTATTGGAAAAGTTGCGTGCAAAATTTTTGCCGGTGTTCATGCCGTGGGCGACCAGCTCCTGGAACAGGAGTTTGCCGGTGACCAGGTCAAACACCCAAAGGCGCGGTTTGGTGGAGACCAGCGAGTAATCAATCACTGTCAGGTTGCGGGCGGGTGACATGCCTTGGGTGAGTGCACAATCAAGCGCCGACAATGCCAATCCAATTACTTTGGGGTTTGCGGCGGGCGCGGCGCGGCTGAGTGTGTTGAGTAGTGCAAGGGGAGGCTGGTTTTTGCTGAAGGGGGCGTAGCTAAAAGGGTTTGCAGGGCGATCTTCTGCCGCAGCGGCATTTAGCGTGAATAGTAGGCTGAAGCAGGCCGAAAAAAGCAGGCCCTTAAGGATCGTGTACAACATGGATAGCCCCGAACACTCTGGGTAATTGAAGTTGTAGCGGCCTTGCTATGGAAATTTATGGTTTTACCAGTTAATACTGGCGCTGCTGGAATGCTAGCATCCAGATAGGAATGCGGCAAATAACAAAAGTTCAAAAAATAGACCATATTGTGCGTTCTCGTTCTAATTTTAGGGAATAAACCCTGGTTGTCTTAAGCGCGCAGGAGCGCTCGTTTATGTTGGTAATAGGTTTATGGGTGCACTGGTGGAGGCTGTGTTGTGCTCCGTTGAAAGGATTGTCGCTGTTGTTAATAGGCTGTTGTGCCGTTAACTCCTTAGCCGAGGGGAGTAATCCAACCACGACTGAATTGGGCAAAATGCTCAGCTCCTCCACCCTGATCGCCCGCGAAATCGAAGTGCAGATGGTGGAGTTGCAGTTGGGTGTTGTAGAGGGGCGGCAGTCGCTCGACGCCCATCATTTGACCGAAGCGGTAATCGGCTTTTACGAGCAGCGCCAATATCGCCCAATATGGGATCAAGCCGGGCGCTTGGAGCAGTTGATCAGCGCGCTGGAATCACTGGAGGCGGATGGCCTTACGCCCGAGGACTACCAGGTTGAGCAGCTGCGCCATGCTTTGCCTTTGTTGGGCGACAATTCCCCCGAGGCAATTCCCCTGCGCGTTGCCGATGAGCTGCGCGCGACCAATGCCTATCTGCGTGCGCTCTACCATCTTTATAACGGCAAGGTCGATCCTGCCGGCCTCGACCCGCAATGGAATTTTGAATTGCAGGATATGGCTCCGGTAGCCGATGGCGCGCGCGTAGCCGATAGTATTGAGACCGGGCAAATTGCCCAGCTGTTCGAGCAAACCCGGCCACAGCATCCGATCTATCGCAGCTTCAAGGCGGGTTTACAGCAGTATCGCCAACTGGCGCTCTTGGGTGGTTGGCCGTCTTTGCCCGTGGGGGCGACGATCAAACCCTGCGCTGTTGATCCTCAGGTTGCGGTATTGCGCCAGCGGTTGCGGGTGACGGGCGAGTATATCGATCCGGTATTACCGGATGCGGGAGTCAATCAGTCGCCTGCCCAGGTCTGCTTAATTGCCAATGCCAAGGCAGCTAGTTCGGCCGCGAGTGTGGTGACCAGCTCTGTTGCTGGCGAGATGTCGCCCACTGTGCGCAGCTCGGGGCAATCCAGTTCTGCAGATTCAGTGTTTACCGAGGCAGCGGTTTTTAGCAGCGACACTTCAACACAATCCTCCAGCACAGCGTCAGTCAATCCCGATGAAGTGTTCGATGAATATCTGGTGGAGGCGGTTAAAAAATTTCAGCGCGAGCAATATTTGGAGGTGGATGGCGCTATAGGCCCGGCTACACGTGCGGCACTCAATGTGTCGGTGCAATCGCGTATCGACCAGATCCGCGTCAACCTCGACCGTGCGCGCTGGCTGCTGCACAACATCCCGCCGGAAATGCTGCTGGTTGATATTGCCGGGTTTAAGATCACCTATTTCAAAGCCAGTCAGCCGATTTGGCGCTCGCGCGTGCAAGTGGGCATGGCCTACCGCACCACCCCGATTTTTAAATCGGAAGTGAACTACATCACCCTCAACCCGACCTGGACGGTGCCGCCCACGATTCTGCGCAAAGATGTATTGCCCAAGGTACGCAAGGACATCAACTACCTGCGCGAACACAATATTCGCGTGCTGGATAGCAGCGGCAAACAGCTCGATCCAGCCGCTATTGATTGGTACAAGCCGGGCAATGTCACCCTGCGTCAGGATGCCGGCGAGGATGCGGCGCTCGGCAAAGCGGTGATTCGCTTCCCCAATTCATACGCTGTTTATTTACACGATACGCCGCACCAGAAATTGTTTAACAAAAGCCAGCGTGCGTTTAGCTCCGGTTGTATCCGCGTGGAGCGCGCATTGGAGTTGGTAGAGTTGCTGCTGGCTGAAACACCCTCATGGGATTCAGCGGCGATCAACAAAGCACTGGCAACGGGTAAAACCCGCAACGTTACCTTGGCCAAACGTGTGCCCATACTGCTCGCTTATTGGACGGTAGATGCCATCAGCGAAACCCAAATTGCCTTCAAGCCGGATATTTACGCGCGCGATGCCAAGGTGCTCGCCGCCTTGAATAAGCGCAGTTAGCGTGAAAAATAAGCGAAAAAGGTAGATTTTGGTGACTTATTGAGTGATCGCGGCATGCAAATTTGTATTTATGTCAAGTCGCGACTAGCGTTAATAGGAATTTAGACCATAAGCCGAATTGTTTTTTGAATAACCGGCTTGTAAGAAAAGTCCCATGCGTAATAGCTCACCAAGGATCAACACCAAATGGCCACCAAAAAGACCTCGCGCACGACTGAGACACTGGAACAGGATGATCTGATTACGCTGGATTCGCCTCCAGATGCGGAGGTCATTAACCTGCTCACACCAGCGCCTAGCAATGGTTATATGTATTTCACCGAGCGGGACTTGAATAAGATCCTGTTCAACCTGGATACCCTGCGCTCCAGCGTCTACCCCCATCTTGCCAATGTTCAGGATGCGGAAGATTTCAAGCAGCCGCAATTTCCCTCGGTGTGCCTCATTGGCCTAGGTCGCTGCGGTTCCAATATCGCTCTCGATGTTGCCTCGCTGGTGTATAACGCGCGCAATTTTTACCTCAACGAATTTAATAGCGAAGAAAAAGAAACCCGCGAACAAGATAAACCCATGCGCTGGATAAAGCGCAGTTTGCATTTAAAAGGTGGCCACCAACTTAAGCCGGTGTTTTTAATCGAGCCATTGGTGA
>NZ_JBRFPI010000177.1:0-9028 GCF_053579595.1 Cellvibrio sp. | reverse complement strand
TGTTCGAACGCGGACGCGCACTATCGCTGCATTTGTTTGAACATATTCATGGTGAGTCACGCGATAGAGGCCAAGCTATGGTGAATCTACAACAGCAATACCGAGATGCCGGTTTGGATATAGGCGTAAAAGAATTGCCCGACTATTTACCCCTGTACCTGGAGTTTTTATCCACTCAAGGCGAAGAAAATGCGCGTATCGGTTTGGAGGAAGTCGCACCAATTTTAGCGGTGCTGGCTTGTCGGTTGGAAAAACGCAACAACCCCTATGCCGGGCTATTTCACTGTTTGATTTTGCTCTCGGGTGTTGAGGTGAATCTCGACGAATTACACGCCCAATTAGAGCAAGAAAAACGCGATGACACACCCGAGGCCTTGGATAAAGTCTGGGAGGATGAAGTGGTGAATTTCGGTGCAGAAAAAAATGCCGATAGTTGCAGCAGTTCAACCGCACGCCCAACGCCACAACAAAGCCGTGATCATGTTGAATTTCTCAACGTCGATGAATTACTCAACTTACAAGCCAGTGCGCGGTAATAGGAGCCGTTATGAATTATCTCAACACCTTATTATTTGGACTTTACCCTTATCTGGCACTGATCATTTGTTTTATAGCCAGTTGGATTCGCTATGACCGCGAACAATACACCTGGAAGGCCAGCTCCAGCCAGTTGTTAGAAAGTAAACAACTTAAAACCGGTAGCCGTTTATTTCACGTAGGTATTATCACGGTATTGCTGGGTCACTTTGTTGGCTTGTTAACACCCGTTGAAGTTTGGCATCTGCTTGGCATCCACGCCCATCATAAACAACTTATCGCTATGACGCTCGGTGGCGTTTTTGGGGTAATTTGTTTTATTGGATTAACCATTCTATTGCGTCGCCGTTTATTCAACCCTCGTATTCGAGCCACTAGCAGCAACATGGATATTACGGTATTGCTGCTACTCTACGCGCAATTAATATTAGGATTGGGATCTATTTTTATTTCTGCACAGCATACCGATGGCGAAGAGATGTTGTTGTTAATGAGCTGGGCACAAAACATTGCCACCTTTGATCCTGCGCAAGCTGCGTCCGCTATAGCTTCCGTACACTGGATTTATAAACTCCATGTGTTTTTGGGAATGAGTTTATTTGTGGTGTTTCCCTTCAGCCGCTTGGTGCATGTATTTAGCGTGCCGGTGAAATACGTAGGGCGCCATTATCAAATTGTGCGCAAAAAAGCCTGGCATTAATGGCAAACGTAAATAACGCACCGGAGAGAAAGCGATGATTCAAGTCAATCAAGCCACCATAAGCGAACAACATATTTTGGCTGAAATGCAATACCACCCTGCGGATTCACAGCGTGAAGCGATGATTAAAGCCGCCGAGGCGCTAATTATTAGTGAGTTGTTACGCCAACGTGCGGCACAGCTGGAGTTGCAAGTAGGGGACAACAACGCAGAGGCTTCCGATGAGGATTTTATTGAGGCCTTACTTGCACAAGAGGTGCAATTACCTACTGCTGACGAGCAGGCATGCCAGCAATACTTTCGCGCCAACGCCCAGCGTTTTATGAGTTCGCCACTGCTTGAACTGCAGCATATTTTAGTCGCTGCAGCACCGGAAGATGAAGCTGCGCGTATTACGGCAAAACAAGATGCTGAAGCCCTGTTGATAAAATTACAACTGGGGCAGGATTTTGCCCAACTTGCACAAACCCACTCCGCCTGCCCGTCTAAACAAGAAGGCGGAGACTTGGGTGTTATCAGCCGCGGCCAAACCGTGCCTGAGTTTGAACGGCAATTATTGCTCTTGCCGGTCGGCTTACATCACCAACCACTGGAAAGCCGCTACGGGTTTCATATTGTGAAAGTCAATCGCATCACACCAGGGCAAGCACTGCAATTTGATGATGTAAAAACCAAGATCGCACAATTTTTACAGGAGCGAGTTCGCCACAAAGCCATAGCACAATACATTCAGCAATTAATTAACGACGCCAAAATAGAAGGTTATGATTTTTCGGTACCAACATCAACGCTAATGCAATAAACCGTTTTAGCTTGCGAGGGTTACACCATGAGTTTAGAAACAGCACACGACTTGCTCAACAGAAGTCTGGGGCAACTAGCACGAAAAATTCCCGGCGCTACCGCTATTTTTCATCACCAAGGACTGGATTTTTGTTGCGGCGGGAATAAAAGTTTACGCCGCGCAGCAGAAGAAAAAAATCTGGATAGCGACGCTATTGCCAATGCACTATGGAGTATCGCTAGCAAAGGTGATGTGGCTGCTACAGAGAATATGCCCCTGCCAGAGTTGATTGATTTTATTTTAGAAAATTTCCATCAGGTCCATCGAGCTGAATTGCCAGAATTGGTGCGTTTGGCAACTAAAGTGGAGCGAGTGCATATCGATAAACCCGATTGCCCCCATGGTTTGAGTGATCATCTATTGCATATGGCACAAGAGTTAGAGACGCATATGCAAAAAGAGGAGCAGATTTTATTCCCCATGATTAAACAGCAAGCTGGCTCTATAGTACTAGGCCCCATTAGTGTGATGCGCCACGAACACGACGATCATGGCGCGGCACTGCGTGAATTGGAACGGCTCACCAACAATATGCAATCACCAGTGGGGGCCTGCAATACCTGGCGCGCACTGTATTTAGGCCTGCAAAAGTTGCGCAATGATTTGATGGAGCATATCCACTTGGAAAATAATCTACTGTTTGTCAAACAGGAGGAGCAATTTAGCAAACCACAGCCCAATTCAACTTGTTGTGGTACCTGTAGTTGAAATGAAGAGGCCAAATACCACCAGCGCAATGACAGCACTGGTGGTACAGATACGCACACAAATTCCCTTTGATGAACTGGATGAGGCGCGCGTCTGTTCCGGAAAGTGCGTCGGCTGTGCAAAAAAATTGTTGGAGTATTTGGAGCAGGAAGTTATTCACTGGGAATATAGCCTTGCGCGCGGTGAGGTTCCCAGCTTGGGTGATATTAATAAACTGGCGCGCAGTGCTAAAAAAATTTACAAAGTGTTGCAGTTAAATAATCTGGTGTAATCATTTTCGTGGAGCGACTAATTCAACCTTCGTCATTCGCCGTGAGCGATAAAATCCCTCCCTGTTTATCAAATACCAAATACTGCTGAATCATACCGGTGTTGATGCCTGCAATCATGGCATCCAGCGGTTTATTGGCATCCGTACTACTCGGCGCCTGCGCGCCTTTACCCGCAAGGCTAGCGGCAAAAACTAGTGACCAGGCTTGACCAGTGTTCGCCGCTTCAGCGATCAGATCAGCGAAGCTGGTAATTTCATCCGGTGTTTTATCTACACACATTTTCGGCGTAAGAAAACCGCCCTCGTTGGTATCGCCACCGGCTACCTCATCAATATCCACAAACACCAGCAATAAACGTTGCGCATCGGCTTGCGCGCGCGCTGCTGTTAAAAAATCATCAAAGTGTTCCATTGCCAAGCCTCATCTTGTTGCGCTTCATCTTATTCCTCAATAGCCCAATTTACGCATTACACGCGCGCGATGAAATACCCACTAAGGCTTAGCCTCCCTCGCATCAGCCACCCTACCCCCTTGTAGGTAGGTCTGCGCAAAGTTTGACATAGATCAAATATTGCAGCCCGTTCGCACACTAGCCTTACACCACATATAGACACAAAAGAAAATATAAATACTAGATATGGTGTTTCATGAAATTTATGCGCTTTGTGAATGAACAGATTGTCTGGCAGGAAGTGCCTGGTGAAACCTCACTCGCCTACACCATTACTGGCTGCCCGCTGCGCTGCAAAGGCTGCCATAGCAGCGAGTATCGCAACCCCAAATTAGGTGAACCACTCTATAGTGATTATTTCCAGAGTCGTTTGGACGCTTATCGCGGGCTGATTAGCTGTGTTGTCTTTTTTGGCGGCGAATGGCTACCGGTTTTATTGCAACCGCTGCTTGAGCAAGCACGGCGCGCCAACTTAAACACCTGTCTCTACAGCGGTTTTGATTTAATACCCGACTGCTTATTGCCGCATTTGACCTATGTGAAAACCGGTGCATGGATTGCAGCGCGCGGCGGCTTGGACAATCCCAATACCAATCAACGTTTTATCGATTTGCGCACCAACGAATTATTGAATTACAAGTTTCACACTACCGTCCATTGTTAATTACGCACTAACCATTATCTATAACGAGGAGTTTTTATGCTGCGCCTGAACCCTGCTCAACTCGATGAAAAATTAGAATTTATTCAACACTATCTTGCTGCAGAGAATGCAGCCGACGGTTCCACCATGGACGCCAATGCCAATGTGACGCAAAAAAATATTGCGACATTGGAGGCGGAGTTAATGAAGGATTTTTTCGTACAAGTTAACCGCGAACAAGTGCGCCGAAAGATTGCGGAGTTATTTGGCGAGAGTATGGCGGCGGAATATATTCGCCAGATTGAACAGCATGAAATTTATGTGCACGATGAAACCAGCCTGAAGCCCTACTGTGCCTCGCTCACCATGTATCCATTTTTGCTGGATGGCTTAACCAAGCTGGGCGGCGAATCGCGCGCGCCACAACATCTGGAATCCTTTTGCGGCACCTTTGTGAATTTTGTCTTTGCCGTGAGTTCACAATTTGCCGGTGCTATAGCCACCGTCGAATTTCTTACCTATTTTGATTATTTCGCACGCAGGGACTACGGTGATAACTACCTGAATACCCACACCAAACAAATCGCCAACCATTTACAACATGTGGTTTACGCGCTTAATCAACCAGCAGCAGCGCGCGGCTATCAAAGCGTGTTCTGGAACATTTCCATTTACGACCAACATTATTTTGATTCGATGTTCGGTGAATTTGTATTTCCGGATTTCACCAAGCCGGAATGGACTAGCGTTGCACAACTGCAAGATTTTTTCCTGCATTGGTTTAATGCCGAGCGCAGCAAAACCTTGTTGACCTTTCCGGTAGTGACAGTGGCAATGCTCACCGAAAATGGTCAATGTAAAGACCACCCATTTGCCGCGTCTATTGGCTCACATCTGGCTCAAGGTAGCGCATTCTTTATTTATCTTTCCGACAATGCCGATTCGCTCGCCTCCTGCTGTCGCCTGCGCAACGAAATTAGCGACCACACATTTTCTTACACACTGGGAGCTGGTGGAGTTGCAACTGGTTCGATCAATGTGATCACAATTAATATGAATCGCCTGGTACAGGATAAACGCGACTTACTCACCGAAGTGAAAAAAATTCACTGCTACCAAGTCGCCTATCGCCAATTAATGGAAGGCTATTTAGCCGCTGGCATGCTCAATGTGTATTCCGCCGGTTTTATCAGCCTGGATAAACAATTTCTCACCATCGGCATTAACGGCATGGTAGAGGCCGCCGAGTCGCAAGGTATTCGTGCCAGCAATAACCCGGAATACATTGAATTTGTGCAAAATCATTTAAAAGTCATTTACAACGCTAACCGCGCCGCCAAAGAAGAATTTGGCTACTTGTTCAATACTGAATTTGTTCCGGCTGAAAACCTCGGGGTTAAAAACGCCAAATGGGATAAAGCCGATGGCTATAAAGTGGAGCGTGAATGCTATAACTCGTATTTTTATGTGGTGGAGGATGACCACACCAACCCACTCGATAAATTTATTATGCATGGTCGCGAGTTGATTGATTATCTCGACGGTGGTTCCGCACTCCATTTAAATCTGGATGAAGCATTAAGTGCAGATGCCTACATAAATCTTATCAACATTGCTGCTAAAACTGGCTGTAACTATTTTTGCATCAACGTAAAAATTACTATCTGTAACCAATGCCAACAGATCGACAAACGCACACTGCATAAATGCTCCGCGTGTGGCTCAGACGATGTGGACTACGGCACGCGCGTGATTGGGTATTTAAAACGCATATCGTCCTTCAGTGCCGGGCGTCGCAAAGAGCACAAGCTGCGTCATTACCATGTGAAAAAAGCACGCACTACTTCGGTTAATAGCCCTCAACATCAGGCTGAGCGACATGATTCGACCGCTGCCGCCTGAGATAATTTATTAGCCAATTAACACTCGATTAACGTTTCAAAACCCATGGATGTTAAACCCCCTCAGCCCTTTCTGCACCCGGCACCCCTTAGCCGGTGTGCAGTTTTTTGCGGGATTAATTTAGCGATAACGCGCAACATATCCAGCAATTTGTTGTACGGCCGCAGCGATACGCGGTGGTAAATGTGTATTTAACTCAATACTGGCCAATAGGTTTTTAATCCCCAAACCCAATTCGGTATCACCATTCATTTCCAACCGCCGTTGAAAAAACAGCATATCAGGATCAAGCCTCTGGGTTGCAATCAGTAACAGATCGTAACTGCTTGCGCTAAAACGCAGATCGGGTTCGGCCTGTGCTTCCGCCACAACCAGCTTATGATTGCAGTAGCGAACGCTAAATTGAACACCTATATCCTTAACACAAACATTCAGCAATTTATCGCAAAAAAAATCTAATTCGCCCGCAGCAATAGCCTCGCGCAACGTATAGTTAAGGCTGCGCGCCAGCGCCAATTGTTGCAACCGGTCAGGCACCACTCGCGCAGCCCAACTCATTGCTCCAGGCAGATGTGGAATCATCGCTTGTGCAAGAGCATCTACCCCTTTGCTTACCCTTTGTTGGTATAACATTTTTGTACCTCATGATCGACAATAGAGCATTACCAATCATGACAAGCTAACACCAAGCTGGCTATAAACCATTGGAGGTAGGCGATGGAATTGTTATGCCCCGCAGGCAATATTCCTGCACTAAAAGCAGCCATTGAAAATGGCGCCGATGCGGTGTATTTAGGGTTGCGCAACGAAACTAACGCGCGCCATTTTGCCGGTTTGAATCTGGACGCCTTAAAACTGAAAGAAGCCGCACACTATGCGCATCAACATCGGTGCAAGGTGCATCTGGCGATTAATACCTTTGCGCACCCGGATACCTGGCAGCATTGGACAAGTGCAGTCGATGAAGCGATTGCCTGCGGAGTAGATGCATTAATTATTGCTGACCTGAGCATTCTGCAATATGCCGCTGAGCGCTATCCGCAAGCAGAGCTGCATTTGTCGGTACAAGCATCGGCAACTAATGCGGCCGCCATCGATTTTTATGCACAACAATTTAATGTGCAGCGCGTGGTATTGCCTCGGGTATTGTCTATCGCGCAAGTAAAAAATCTGGCGCGCTCCTGCACTACACCTTTGGAAGTGTTCGCCTTTGGCAGCCTGTGCATTATGGCGGAGGGGCGTTGCTATTTAAGTTCTTATTTAACCGGGCAATCACCCAATACCTTTGGTGCCTGCTCACCTGCCGAATTTGTGCGCTGGGAAGACCGCAATGGCGTGTTGGAATCCCGTTTAAATAATGTATTAATTGATCGCTTTGGCACTAATGAAACAGCGGGCTACCCAAGACTGTGCAAAGGCCGCTTTACACTCGCCGATCAAGCTAACACTGCGCCCTACCATGCACTGGAAGAACCCACCAGTTTAAATACGATGGAGCTATTGCCGGAACTGCTTGCCCTGGGCGTTCGCTCATTAAAAATTGAGGGCCGCCAACGCAGCGCAGCCTATGTTGCGCAAGTTACCCGCGCATGGCGCCAAGCCATTGATTGCTGCCGCGCCGACCCTGCAAAATTTTTGGTTAAAAATGAATGGCAGGCTGCACTCGCGCAACTGGCTGAAGGCAGCCAAACCACACTGGGTGCTTATGAACGTCAGTGGCGATAAAAGCAAAAGGTTTTGATTATGAAATTTTCACTCGGCCCGATTTTATATTTTTGGGATAAAAACAGCGTAATGGATTTTTACCGCACTGCCGCCGAATCCTCGGTGGATATTATTTATTTAGGTGAAACTGTATGCCCCAAGCGACGCGAATTGCGCTTGGAGGATTACATCGCCATCGCCCACCAACTGCGTGAAGCCGGAAAAGAAGTAGTGCTCTCCAGTATGACATTGCTGGAATCCCCGGCAGATTTACGCGAGTTAAATCGCTACTGCGACAACGGCGAATTTTTAATTGAAGCAAATGATATAGGCGCCGTGGGTTTACTGAACGAACGCGGGCTGCCTTTTGTGGCGGGCAATACACTCAATTGCTATAACCAACACAGTTTGCGCTATTTAATGAAAATGGGGATGCAACGCTGGGTAGTTCCCGTTGAATTACCCCTGCGCTGGATAAACAGTATATTAGAGAGCAGTGAAATAAACGATGTACGCGAATGTTTTACTACCGAACTTTTTGCCTTTGGCTACTTACCACTGGCTTGGTCGGCGCGCTGTTTTAGCGCGCGTGCCGAGGGTAAATCCAAAGATCAATGCGATTTGTGCTGCAAAAAATATCCAACAGGCCGAGCGGTAACCAGCCAGGAAGGTGAGACATTATTTACCTTGAATGGTATTCAAACCCAGTCAGGTTATCGCCACAACCTCATTAACGATTTACAAGGACTGCAAAATACCATTGATATTATTCGTTTAAGCCCGCAAGAAAATGATACCTTTTTGTGGTTGGAACGTTTTCAGCAACAACTGCACAATCCAACAACATTTCCCTTGCAAAAGCCTGACTGCAACGGCTTCTGGCATGATCAAGCGGGCAAAGAATTAATCATCGCCAGTAGCGGAAGCCACTAAATGGAAAAAACAATCGCGGTAATATTGGCCGGTGGTCGCTCAAGCAGAATGGGCGGACAACCCAAATGCCTGTGCTCTTTGGGCAAGGAGCGCATCATCGACTCCTTATTAGCACGACTTACCCCGCAAGTTGATGAAATTCTTTTGAATATCGCTCCCGGCTCAACCCTGGCAGAGGATATTTTTAGACACCCCACACATCGACCTGCACATATCAGTGTGGTTGAAGACCTATATTCCTCATTCTCAGGCCCGCTTGCGGGCATCGCTAGCAGCATGCAATACCTGCGCGCACGCAATTCATCGGGAAAATGGTTTCTCAGTGTCGCTTCTG
>NZ_JBRFPI010000176.1:0-9062 GCF_053579595.1 Cellvibrio sp. | reverse complement strand
CTGCCAAATTGGTTTTTCCAAACCCTTGCGGCAACATTAAGGGATGATAATAAAAATCATCGGCAGTACCTGTTACCCAACGCGCAAATTTTGCGCCCTGTTTAAATGAGGCATCGCACTCGCGAATAAAATCGGTTTCGGAAATGCCTAATTTCATCAGGGTGGAGCGCATAGTCGGCCAGGTACCTTCACCTACGCCGATAATGGGAATATTGGGGGATTCAATCAGAGTGACACGAATATGTTTGCCATCTTGCGCACGATGGTGTGCTGCGATACGCCCCGCAGTAAGCCAGCCAGCAGTGCCCCCACCGACTATCACAATATTGGATATCTTATTATTCATAGCGGACCCGTTGGTAACTCATATTGCCATCCCGGGTAGGGACATTAATGACAAAAAAAATGAAACAGGTTGTGAAATAAAAAGGGCCGCTGTAAAAAACAGCGGCCTAAAAATCATAGCGGACATAGGCTATGAGTTGTTCACCTGACATCTAACGGGATTAAAAACTCGCACGTACACCCAGTGCCCAACGACGACCGCTATCTTCAATTAACAATAAGTGGTTGTCGTAACGGCCGCGTTTGTGGGTGTATTCCTCGGTGAGATTAATGCCTTCAACGAAGACGGTAATTTCATCGGTAACATCGTAACTCGCACTTAAATCCCATTGCTCGTAATCTTCTACGATGGTGGGGCCGTTGCCATTACTCTGAGTAAGCGATTGCACAAATTCACCGCGTTGGTTGTAGGCTAAACGCAGTTGTATTGGACCCTGCTCATAAAAGCCGACCAGGTTCATAGAATCACTCAAACCAGTGAGTGCAAATACCTGTGTAACATCGGCTGGGTCGAGTTCAGCATCGCTATCCACCAGTGTGGCGTTAAACATCATGCCAAAACCACTTTCGCCGAAGGTGTGTTGCACGCCGAGTTCAACACCGTCTACCGTTGCATCTTCGCCATTGTTGGGTAGGGTATTTTTAAATACCGCCACTGAATCGTTGGCATCGGCGGCGCCGGTGTCGCTACCGGTTGATGGATCGAGTAGCAAACTGCCGCTGGGCAATGTGAAGGTTTTATCGGCAATCGTGTTGACAATAAAATTCGCTACGTCTTTTTTGAAATAACCGGCAGATACATAACTGGCATCGCCGTAATACCACTCCCAACTTAAATCAAAGTTGTCGGATTCAAAGGGTTTGAGTGCAGCGTTACCACTGGTGGAGGTGAGGTTGCCACCTTGGCGGGTGGTGGTAATTACTGTCACGGGTGCCATGCTGGTGAGAGTGGGGCGCGTTAAACTTTTGGATGCCGCCATGCGCACAACCATGTCATCGGTTATATCCAGTTTGATGCTCATGTTGGGTAGGATTGCATCGTAACTATTATCGACGTTAATCGATTGTGCTGCACCAAATTGCGCGAGCATTTCGGTTTCATCCAAAATACGCAAGCCAGTGACGGGAGCTTCAGTACCCGTGACAGTGACATCGGTGGATTCAACACGCACACCACCAATGGCAGAAACAGGCATGCCGCTCAAATCGCCAGCGAATTCAGATTCCAAATAAAACGATAAGGTATCTTCTTCAACGACGAAGGAATTATCACGCTTCACTGCATCAAAATTTTTGCCGCTGGTGCTTTCGAGGTAAGCAAATTGCGCTTCGCCATCGTGCGCGAGCCATTGCGTGGGCATGCGGCCACTGCCGCTGACATCGCTGAGGAAATCATCGCCCGCATCAAAAATATATTGCATATCGGCAGGAATCACGGGCGAATCAGGATAGCCACAATAGGTACAGTGAATGCCGACACCTTCGTTATCCCAGCGCTCCAGTGCTTTGTCTTCACTGGAGAACATAGTGCCGAATTTAATTTTTACTAAACCGGAATCGCCGCCTTCATCCCAAGTGCCGTCCATTTTGAATTGGTTGACTTCGTCATCCACCGCCCAACCGCGACGCAACATTACGTGTGCACGGCTATTGTCTTTATCAAGCAAATCACCTACACCTGCCGGTGCAACATAATTGGGTGCACTTGGATCGCGATAAGCAGTGCCATCCAATTCTTGTTGGCCGGAGAAAATACTTGCGTCGGCAGTGGCAAATTCACTCGCATAAGGCAGGATATTGTCGTCCACCTGGAAGCGCACGCGGTTGGCATAACCAATCAAAGAAAGCTGATCGCCGCCGCCATTATTAGCATCGCGCTTGGCATTTGAAGTGGTGATGTCAAAATTCAAATTCAATTTGTCGTTCACTTGCCAATCAGCATTAATGCCGAAGAGCGAGTTGGACGTGAGGCGATCAAATTTTTTCGCGTGCATGTCCGTTGCCAAGCCGACTTCCTGACGCAAATCAATGACAGTGCCGTTTTCATCGGTCACTGCATCGGTGATGTTCGGTGCAGTAAACCAGTGGCCATATGAAAGCGCATTGGTTTCTACATCAAAATCGGAATAGATAGCGTCGGTGGTAATGGTTAAATCATCGGTTGCTGCGAATTGCAGCACAAGCGACGCGTTAGTACGGGTGCGCTCTTCAAAGGTGACTTTGTGGTCGTAATTGCGTGGCGAAAAAATCGTAGTGCCTGCAGGCACGCCCGCGCCGCCATTTAATTCAGAGGTGGGGATGCCGACATTTTCCAGCCATCCATCCATTTGTGCTTGATTTAAACGGGTGTCGCGCTCCTGATGTGAGACGGCCAGCAGTGCGCCGAATTTTCCATCATTAAAGACATTGCTGATCAAGCCAGAAATTTGCGGTGTGGTTTCTTCGCTGTTTTCTTCCATCGCCGCTTTCACACTGCCCGCGACTTTAAAATCGCCGATTGCAAATGGGCGCGCGGTTTTTACGTTGACGGTTGAGCCTACGCCGCCAGATTGCATAGTCGCCGATGAGGTTTTGTACACTTCCAAACCGCTCACTAGTTCAGATGCAACTGTATCAAAACTAAATGCGCGCGATAAATTTTCGGTCGCCATTTGACGGCCATTAATTAATACGGTGTTAAATTCCGGGCCGAAACCGCGCACGGTAATTAATTGGCCTTCACCGCCTGAGCGGTCTATCGACACACCGGTAATACGCTGCAATGATTCGGCGAGGTTGGTATCGGGAAACTTACCGATGTCTTCGGAGGAGATGGCATCGACCACACCGCCTGACGCGCGTTTAACATCCATTGACCGCTGCAAGCTACCGCGAATACCGGTCACCATTAATTCTTCGACTTGTTCTGTTGCACCTGATGGAAGGGGTGCATCTTGTGCGATTGCCTGGGTGCCGGCAACGGAGGTTAATAAGCCAATAATAGCGCTGAGTTTATTTTTATTGTGCATTGAATCCAACTCCTCGTGAGACTGATTGGTCGTAATGGTCAGCAGACCCTTCTCGTCAATCTTCACACTGAGTTTGGTATTCGCCACCAAGCGCTTTACAGCGTCTTCGATGGAATAGCGACCGGCCAATTTATTGGTGATTATTTTCGCTGCATCATCAAACGGAAATATCAGCGTAATATCGGCCTGCTCGGCAAACTCAGTGAGCGAAAGATCTGCCCGTTGCTGAGGAATGTCGAACTGGATAATTTTAGCGAGAGAATTGTTTTCCGCCCACGCAGGCATAGGTGTGCCTACCGCGAGGGCAAAAACCAGTAACCGAAAAATTGCCTGCTCGTTTACCTCAGCCGCGAGCATCTTGCTCGCGTGCTTAATAGACGATGGGCAAATTTTTTTCCGCCATCTTAATGAGGACATTTGCACTGTGAACACATTATTGTGATTTTGTTGTCGCTTTATAGTTGTTATTGGAACCCCGCGCCGCACAATATAGCCGGATTCTTTTTTCGTAGTGGTAATGCTTGATGCTAGAGCTTAAAGACTTGTGCGCCAAGGAACAAGCGTGGGCGCAATAAACTTGGATATAGTCTGGCAGACTTTTTAGGTGGGCGAGGGAAAAAATTTTCGCGATAAAACAGGAAATTGCTCAACCGCCAAACACTCACTGCAAAAATCTTGCAGTGAGTAGTTATTCGCACCATGATGCATTAAGCGTCAGCGGTGCCCCTGAATACGAATCGTTATTGCGCTTATTTGGCACTTAACCGAATTTTATTGTTGCCAATGCGCTGGTTGTGAATATTAAAATTTTGTTCCAGTGCGGCGAGTAAACCATCCACATCACCCGCTTTAAATAGTCCGGCAATACGTTCCTGTTTAATACTTTCATCGATCACCTCAAATTGCACTGAGGTGTAGCGATTAATTTCCACCAAGGCGTCTTCCAATGTTTCGCCACGAAATACCAGATTGCCTTGCCGCCAGCTGAGTTGTGCGGTGATTTCATTGTCGTCTGCTCTGGCGATAGTTTCCTGCTTTGCGCCTAGCAGCACTTTTTCACCTTTTGCAACTGCCATGGAGGTGGCGGGCAAACGCTCGGCGACAATTTTTTCAATCGTCTGTTGCACTTCTTGTTTGGCGACCAATACTTTTCCATCGGTCACTAACAATGCAACTTCGTTGTCATTGCGAATGCGCACATTAAATGCAGTACCTACAGCCTGCACGACTTTATTGCCAGCGACCACACTCAGTGGGCGAGTTTTATCGTGCGCCACTTCAATATTTAATTCGCCGCGCTCCAATAAAAATAAGCGATGGTCTTCACTGTATTTAACGATCACACGGCTATTGGTGTTTAACACCAATAGCGAGCCATCCGGTAAATTTACGTTGGAATGTTCACCCACAGCCGTTTCATAAACGCCATCAACCACCGCTTGGTCGCTGTGCAGCCATGCGATGAGTGATGTCGATTGGGAGGTAGAAAAACTCCAACCAAACACTAATGCAACCAATACCAGCGATGCGGCAATCGCACCGTAAAAACGTGGTTTGCGCGCGCGTGGTGATACTGATGCTTGCTGCGGTGCTTGAAATAAATCGGCAAGGCGCGCGAGGCTGTCCATCTTGTCCCACAATTCCGCCATCTCAAATAATACCGCGCGATGCTGTTCGTTCGCGTTGAGCCAGTGGCTTAATTCCTGCTGCTCTTGCGCCGCTAATTCGCGATCAATACGTGCGATCCACAGGCTTGCCTGATCGTAAATCTGTTCGCGGTTGGGGAAATCAATAATATTACTCATGATTTGCTCCGCTCTTGAGCGCCCATATTTTTGGCGAGCGATGAGTTTGTCTGGCGCGTGCCAGTGCCTTGCTTTAACTCAGCCATAAATTGCGCACAGCGTTTAATGCCGGTAGCGATATGCTTTTCCACAGTGTTCTCACTGATATCAAGGTTAAGGGCAATTTCTTTTTGCGAATAACCGTAGACTTTCTTTAATACAAACGCCTTGCGACACTGCAGCGGCAATTGCCGCACCGCTTCGCAAAAAAAGCCAAATTCCTGATTGGCCGCAACGCGATCAAAGGTTTCATCGGCGCGGGTGGTAAACCCCACCAGCTCCAGATCCAAATCATCATCCAAACTCACACTTAAACGCGTTTCAGCGCGTTTGAGGTGATCCAGAGCCAGGTTTTGCGCGGTGCGCAACATAAATGAGCGCGGGAACTGGATCTGCTCCGGCGTCTCCACCTGGCAAACGGGCACATAGGTTTCCTGCACTATGTCTTCCACTTCCTTGGGTGGTACCAAACGCGATACGGCACGTGCAAGCGTGCTGCGCAAGGCAACAAACAGGTTGGCGATATTGTCCTGCTGTGCGTTCTCGGTCATTGGTTTGGTAGTCGGTGAATCGTTATTCGATTTGTTGTTATAGGTCATGGGCTTCAGCCACCAAGGTGATTTCCTCATAGTCCATGACGATGCAGGATGAATATTCCGCCATAGTAGCGGAATATTTTTTCTGCAAATGGATTATTGGGTTATCAAAAGAGGGTCGTTTGAGCCAAAACAGCATAGCAATGTCCGCGCTTCTGCTAGCTGGTGGTCAAAACCGGGTGGTAGAGTCGAGTCTGGCTGGTTCGTTTTTTGAGCAGTCAATCCAGCATAGAGTAGTCATCGGAATACGGCCGCTGCCGAAGGAGATTTCCCGCTATGTCATTCACTCAAACTATCCTCAATGCGCCGCGCCCTGCGGCCATCCGCACAGTAAAGCTGCCGCGCCGTATCAATTATTTTCCCTCCCCGGCGGATTGGCGCAACGAAACCCTGTATTTCCTGTTGGTTGATCGTTTTAGCGATGGCCTTGAAGCCCAGCGGCCATTGCTCGACCGCACCAACCTTGCCGCCGCGCGCCCGGTAAATTGGCGTTGGGATTTGTGGTCACAATCCGGCGGTGAGCGCTGGCAGGGCGGCAACCTTGGTGGCGTTGCTTCCAAACTGGATTATTTAAAAGGCCTCGGCATCACCACTATTTGGCTCAGTCCAGTGTTTAAGCAACGCGGCCATCTCAATTCCTTTCACGGTTATGGTATTCAGGATTTTCTGGATGTGGATCCACACTTTGGTGATCGTAAAGCACTGGTGGATTTAGTGGCGCTTGCACACAGCAAAGGCATGCGCATTATTCTCGATATCATTTTCAATCACTCGGGTGAAAATTGGACTTATCCCGCGCATTTGCCCGGCGGGAAATTCCAGCCGCATTACACTAGCGCCAGGCATGCGTTTGGCGCCTGGCGCGGTGAACAAGGTGAAGATGTGGGCGTGATCACAAGCGATGAACAGGGTGTGTGGCCAAGTGAACTGCAGGATCCCGATAAATATACGCGCGCCGGCGCCGGTAATTTAGGGGCAGGTAGTATTGACGATCCACAAGCCGAACATAAACGCACGGATTTTATTACGCTCAAAGATTTCAATCTTGATCATCCACACTTAATGGGTGAGCTTGCCCGTTGTTTTAAATATTGGATTGCACTGAGCGATTGCGATGGCTTTCGTATCGATACACTCAAGCATGTCTCTTTTGAGCAGGCGCGCAATTTTTGCGGCACTATCAAAGAGTTCGCCGCTAATTTGGGCAAGAGTAATTTTTTTCTGGTGGGCGAAATTGCGGGTGGCGATTTTGAACAGGACCGCTATTTAAATGTACTTAGTCGCAATTTAAATGCGGCGTTGGATATTGGTGGTATGCGCATCACGCTCAATCAGGTCGCCAAAGGTTTGCAGCATCCCGCTGATTATTTTGCTGGGTTTGATCCGGGCAATGCCGTTATGGGCTCGCATCGCGCAGTGGGCGAAAAGCATGTGTCTATTTTGGATGATCACGATCACGTATTTGGCAAAAAAATTCGCTTCTCGGCTGAGGCAGCGTCGCCCAATCAAGTGGCTGCAGCAGTTGGCATACAATTATTTACCTTGGGCATTCCCTGTATTTATTACGGTACAGAGCAAAGTTTAGGTGGGCCTGAGCTTGCCGAGCGAATTTGGCTGGAAGGATTCGGATCTAATGACCGCTACCTGCGCGAAACATTATTTGGTGCGGAGCATCCGCGCAAAGATGGACTTGCCGGTTTGGATTCGGCAGCGAATCCCTGCGATGACAATTTGCCGGGTTTTGGTCCCTTCGGCACGGTGGGGCATCACTGCTTTGATCCTGCTAGCAGTGCTTACATCCGTATTCAAGCGATGGCGCAGGCGCGCGCACAATTTCCGGCGCTGCGTGTTGGCCGCCAATATTTGCGTCCGATCACTTTTCTCGGCAATCCATTCGCGGTTTATGGTAACGGTGAAATTATTGCCTGGTCGCGCATTCTTGATGACGAAGAATTTTTAATTGTGCTCAATCCGCACGGCACCCAAATGCGCGGCGCGGATATTTTAATTGATAGTGCGTTAAATCCACTGGGCAGTGTGATGACGGTGGTGGTGAATACTGCGCAGGCCGCCGATGCCAATTATTTGGTAGATAGCGTGGGCAGTAGCAAACCTGCAAGGCGGCTGGAATCGGGTATTCACTGTGTGGAAATTCGCAATCTTGGTCCGGCAGAAATTCTGGTGCTGGTGAATCGAGTGTAATGTAGGTTTATTGGTTGGTATAAGTTGAATTAAACAAACGAAAAACCGGTCGGATACTGATGGTAGCCGTCAAAGTCGCCTTTGCTGAGCGGCACACCGGCGTGGCGGGCAATGCTATAAACCATGCAAAGGTGAAAGAAGAAATTGGGTAAAGCATAAAAATTCACATATTCATCTGCGGCTAAATCCAATTCAGTAAAACCTGCCTTATCCTGAATGTGTGCAGGTGGCTGATGAAATTCAGCAGCAGGTATCGCTTGCAAGTATGCAATGGTTTCATCCAGTTGTTGTTGTAAACCAGCATAGGTTTCCTGTTGGTTATCAAAACTAATCCGCTCGCGCTTTGCTAGCGGACAACAGGTGCGCAGGGAAAAATTAGCTGCTGTGCGTATCTGCGCGAGCAGTGGCAGCATATCGCTGTGCAAACTGGTATGAAGTAGGGCGGGATTTTGTTGCTGATGAAGCGCAATTTTCTCTACTATCACTTTGAGTTGGTGCAGATAGTGAATAAAAATTTCAGTAGGATTTTTCTGCATGAATAAATCTCAATATGCCAAATCAATTGCGCGATAGGCGCGTGCAATACGTGTCGCCCAGCGTTCGATCCCTGTCTCGGTTGTCAATCCATCCTGACGAATTTCAATCATTGCACAGGGCAGCCCTCGCGCTTCTCCATGTGTCGGAATGCTGTAGTCGAATGCATCCTCAATCGGATAGGGCTCGTTAAAGCCGACAATAATATCGCCTTGTTGGACCAATGCGCGATATAAATTTTTGGCAAAGCGAGCATCACTTTTATGTGAGACACCAATATGCCATGGGCGCTGCTGATTAAACAGGAAAGGTGTGAAACTGTGAATGCTCAAAAAGAGAGTGGGATGCTTGGGGTTGCTGAGCAGGCGCGCATCTAGTAATGCCTCTATGGCATCGTGATAGGGAATAAATAAATTCTGGATGCGATCAGCGCGCTCATAAGCGGATAAATTTTGGTTTCCGGGAATGACTATTCCTGCGCTTTGGTCAGGAATTAATTCATCGCTCTTGATGGGGCGGTTGGAATCAATAAC
>NZ_JBRFPI010000175.1:2688-9072 GCF_053579595.1 Cellvibrio sp. | reverse complement strand
CTGCAGTTACCTACAACAATGTGAATTTGACGTTCAATGCGAATGGCGAAGCGCCCATGACAATTAATTATTCTGATGTTGGTCAGGTTACATTGCATGGTCGATTAAAAATTGACGCATCTGGAAATAATCCGGAGTTAACAATATCAGCAAGTAGCAACCCATTTGTGGTTAAACCTTACACATTAGCTGTATCAGCGGTTGCCCAGGCGGCATCGCCATTTAAATCTAATCCAGCGGGTACCAGTAATCCCGCGCTAGGTTTTATTCCTGCGGGGGAAAAATTTACGGTGAATGTGCAATCACGTAATGCAGTAGGAGCAATTACACCGAATTTTGGGAATGAAATAACCACTTCAGAACGCAATAAAATTCAATTGAATATGGGATGCCCAGAGCGGGATGATGTCAGTGATCCGGCGTGTGCCGTCAGAAAACCAGACTACCCTACTGGTGGTGTTTCTGGTGAACTTATTATTGGTGATGATCTTAATGGCGATAATATTGTTGATGTCCCTTTTCCTTTTGGCGCACTGTCCGCAGGTGCAACAATTCCAAGGATATGGAATGAAGTGGGGAGTTTCAGATTAGAGCCCAGCCTCTCAGGTACGGGTTACTTGGGACAGGGCAATGTGAGTGTGATTTCTCCGAGTGGAATTGTGGGGCGTTTTTATCCCAATCATTTTGTATTAACAAACTCTACGCTTACTAATAGTTGTGGTGCATTTTCCTATATGCAACAACCGTTAAGTTTGAGTTATTCAATAGAGGCAAGGGGAGTTGGAAATAATAAACTGGCTAATTACATACCGGCGTATGGCACGATGCCTACTATTAATTATGTAGCAGAAAACGCAAATTCGGGAGTTAACTTGCCACGCTTCACTGCTGGTGCTGCTCTTACTTGGTCTGCGGGTGAATTATTACTTAATTCAGCTGCAGCAAGTTTTAATCGCCTTTTACCTAATCAAATTCCCGATGGTCCATTTGAGAATTTACAAATTGGTTTGCAATTGAGCGATACGTTCGATTCTCGTAGTTTGCAGGGGTTGAATATGAATGCATCTACTACGGGGGTATGCAGTGGGTTAGGTTGTACGGCAATTAATTTGGGTTCTATGTTAAATATGCGGTATGGTCGCTTACGGCTGGATGGTGCATTTGGTCCGGAAACAGCGATTCTCCCTGTTAATTTTGCTACAGAATTTTGGACGGGTAGTTTTTTTGCACCAAATATGAATGACAGTTGCACAACAATTTTACGCAGTGTGATTACGTATCCTTCAGGAAATATTTTAACTCCTGCGAATTTAACCGTAGGATTATCAGGGGGAAGCACTACCGGTGCCTACGGTCAAATGACGGCTACTGAAGTTGCCTTCGCCAACGGAACGGCCACTCACTCTTTCGGTGCGCCAACTGGAGGTGGTACAGGAAGCTTTAATGTCAATGTTGATCTTACGAGCTATCCTTGGCTGAGGTTTGATTGGAATCAGGATGGTAGCTTTTCTGATTCAGCACTGCCCCCTGCGCGTTATACCTTTGGCAGCTATCGCGGCCACGACCGCGTAATTTACTGGCGTGAAAGATTTTAATCGAAATGGCAATGTATTTATGGAAATGACCATCACTACTCCAAGTTTATTATTTCCTGCAATTTCATTATTGATGCTGGCCTATACAAATCGTTTTGTGACTCTCGCGAATGTGATCCGCCAGTTAAGCAATTTGGAAAATGCACCTAGTCGCGATATTGTAATTCGCCAAATTGAAAATTTGCGTATCCGTATGACGGTAATCCGGTTGATGCAGGCGTTTGGGGTATTGTCGTTTGTGTTCTGTACGTTGTCGATGTTTTCGCTGTTGCTGTCTTTTCTTTCGGCGGGAATGTATTTGTTCGCTGTTAGTCTGATTTTGTTGGTGATCTCATTGTTGTTTTCATTTTACGAGGTCAATATTTCCACTACGGCAATCAACATTGAATTGGAAAAATTTGATGAGGAGCTGAAAAAGCGAAAGCACTGATGGATAACAATGGTAAGAATGCAATGAATAGGGGCCACAAGTGTGGCCCTTATTATTAGTGGTGGCGCATATCTAACTATTGCGCTCGGTTGATGACTCTAATCGGATATCTACCGCCAGCTCATCGGCAATCTTATCCAGGTAGTCGTAGAGCTCATTCATATCTACCGACTTGGGGACTTCAATGATTCCCGTTGCCTCAAATAGAGGCTCTCCCGACCATGGCATGCTTGAACACGCCGTTTCCAGCTCGCCCATGTTAATATGGCGGGCGGCAAAAGCTTGGGCGATTTCCCGCCCAATGCCGGGTCTGTCATTGCCTACAACGCTGAAGCTGAACTCGCGGCAGTCCGGTGTTGTAGCATTAACCGCGTTTTCAATGACGATCTTAAAGCCCTTATCAGCTAATCCACCCAAGGCTGTACGTAATTCGTTCTGGTGGGTATCCGCCACCGCGATCTGAAGGATTCCAGCAAATTTACCTGCGAGTTGCGCCATGCGGCTTTCCAGCCAGTTGCCATGGTGCTCGCTGATGGTTTGGGCGAGTTGTTCAACGACACCGGGGCGATCATCGCAGAGGACAGTTAAAACCAATTGTGTATTCACGGTGATTCCTTATTGTTTGGATGGAACAGTTAAAGAGGATTGATAAGTGAAGAGTACTCCGCTTGCCGCGGTTGAACAAGTCAGCTGGTGTATCAACGGGGTCGCCTCACAAAACTGATAGAAAGAGACATAAATGATTATTCCTTATGAACAATTATCGAGCGATGCATTACAAGGATTAATTGAAGAATTTATTACACGTGAGGGAACCGATTATGGCATTGAAGAGATATCACTCAGTACTAAAGTTGAACAAATTAAACAGCAATTAAAGCGTCGCGATATTGTAGTGGTGTTTGATACCGCTACGGAAACGGTGAGTATTTTGTCGCGCCGTGATGCTGAACTTATGGAGCAATAGGGCTTCGTTATATTTGAACGCGTATTCGCGTAACGGGAAAATTGTGAATCATTTATTTTTACATTGTCGTGCGGGTTTTGAAAAAGAATGTGCGGCAGAAATTACAGACTTGGCTGGTGAGTTGGGTATCTATGGTTACAGTAAAACCAAAGATGGTAGTGCCTACGTGGTATTTATTACCCATGAGCCGACTGGAGCAGATTTAATCACCAAGCAGCTGCGCTTTACTAAACTGATTTTTGCGCGTCAGTGGTTTGTAAGTGCAGGTTTGATTGATGATTTGCCAGTGGTTGATCGAGTTACCCCTCTGCTTGCTGCCGCAGAAGCATTGCCGCGGACTAGTGAGTTAGTGATTGAGACGGTCGATACGAATGAGGGTAAAGAACTTTCCGGTTTAAGTAAAAAATTTACGGCGCCGTTTGAGAAAGCATTAAAGGCCAACAAGTTATTTCAGCCCAGTAGCCACATGCGTTTGCATCTGGTTTTTATCTCCGGTACACAGGCTTATCTAGGCTTCATTCCTGCGTACAACTCATCACCCTGGCCAATGGGTATCGCACGTTTGCGCTTACCTAAGGAGGCGCCTAGCCGTGCAACCTTAAAATTGGAAGAGGCTTGGCATCACTTTATTCCTGCTGAAGATTGGGATGCGCGTCTTGCCTCAGGCATGCGTGCTGTTGACTTGGGGGCGGCACCGGGTGGTTGGACTTGGCAGCTGGTGCAGCGCGGTATGTATGTAGAGGCGGTTGATAATGGTCCGATGGATAAAAATTTATTAGAGACAGGGCAGGTCTTGCATATTTTAACGGATGGCTTTTTGTACGAGCCGAAAAAACCAGTGCATTGGTTGGTGTGCGATATTGTTGATAAACCTGCGCGCGTGACGAGTATGGTAATCAGTTGGTTCACGAAGGCGAATTGTCGTGAAGCAGTATTTAATTTGAAATTACCTATGAAACAGCGCTATCTTGAAGTGAAAAAATGTGAAGAGCGTATTCGTACTGGATTGGAAAAAGTGGGTTTTAAAGTTGAAATCCAATTCAAGCAACTGTATCACGATAGAGAAGAGGTAACTGGTCATTTGCGCGTTTCTTAAGCGCGCAGTAATTCTCCGAAATTAATGGTATGACGTGCGATCGTTTTGGTCTGCCGCAGTATGTGCAAGCACCCATTCTGTGAGTTGTACCCAGTCTTCAATCAAGGTGCGCATCAGTGTCATATGGCTTGGAGGTAAATCATTTTGTTTGAGTGCTTCTTCGCCAATTTCTGTTAATACAGAAACAATTTTTCCAATGGTGTGGGCTTTTAACGAAGCCAATACTTCGGAGTTAAGTAGCATTTCACCTGTGTAGGCAGACTGTAAATCTTCGTACGATACAGTGGCAGTATTATCGATAGTTTGTTTTACTGCATGTGCCAGCAATGGATGATTGGTTCGCAAAAGACGAAACGTTAGCTCCAACGCTTGGCGACTAAAAAAATCGGTGGGCATATAATCGCTTATAGATATCCGAGACATCGAACCAGGTTCCTCGGTAGTTAACTCTTTTCCTGAATGTTTTTCCGTTGACCTAATGATAGCAATCGCTTGGCTATTTGCCGAAAAGTTTATAGACGATTTAAAACTATGAATTACACAATTGATAAAAGTTTGGATGCTTCAGGTTTGCTTTGCCCTGAGCCGGTGATGATGTTGCACAAAGTAATGCGTGAAGCTGCAACGGGTAATGTTGTTGAGGTGATTGCAACCGATCCATCTACGCTGCGCGATATTCCCAAATTTTGTTTATTTCTTGGTCACGATTTGATCGAGCAAAAAGAAACGGAAAACCAGTATTTTTTTTATATTCGTAAAAACTAAAAATTGTTTTTTACGGATTTTTAGTTATATCTTCCAGGACACAAAAAGAATAACGCCGCAATAGCGGCGTTATTGACAAAGGTGCAGGAAAGTGAAAACTACTGTATTCCATCAACCAGCATGGAAATTGCCGCCATAGCTTCAGGATCTTCTGCTTTAATTTTGTTGGCAATCTGGTGTTGGAAGAAGTAGCGGAAAGATTCGCTGGCTTGAGCTTCATACAAAGAATCATCACCCGGCAACACCGGTGTGCTAACTACTTTGGCTGGATCGCTGATCATGGCGTAAACACTGCCATCAAAATGCAGGCTCCAACTCACGACTTCTACCAATGATAAACGCTTGCTATCCGGCACGGCCAATACGGCATGCGTACCGATAGTATCGGGTAGTTCCTGGATTACATCATCACCACTGTCGCACTGAACTTCGTAATACTCCGCTGCGGTTTCCAGCTCAATGATCTTGTGCATGGGCGCCTCGAAGAAAAGCTCGTCAATGCCCGGATCATAATATCCTTCCCAATGGCCATTTAAGGGGTCACACAGGTCAGGGCATGGAACTATGTCATTGAGCCATGGCACCAAGCCGACAACTTCGCCATTAGCGCGCAGGCCCCAGCAAAGGATTTTAAGGCTGTAGAGTTTTTCGGAGCTGGTATCGTTGGAGTAGAGCATTTCCAATCCGTCCAATTCAGGAGCCAGACGGATAAAACGCTCATCGTGAAGGGCCGAATAGGTTTTCCTGGTGAAGAGATCAACCACATTATCCATGTTGTGGCCAGTGTCCGAGATCTTCATAATACCACCCCCTAAAGTGAGGCAGAGCCTGATTTGAAAATCAGGTGCCGAACGATGGTTTTAACGTCACCATCACTATATAAAGTATATGCTAAATCCCCAAAGCACAACTGCTATGGGCAACTTTTTTATTCCATGGGTTTATCTGGCGCTCGGTTTTGCCCCAGATTGAGTCTATAGAAGCCATTTTTCGAATCTAAGCGAGCTGTTATGAGAATAGTTGCGGATGAAAACATCCCGCTGGTGAATGCTTTTTTGGGTCATCTGGGTGAAGTGGTTTGTTTACCGGGGCGCACTATGACGGCAGCTGATGTTCGCGATGCAGATGCCTTGATTGTGCGCTCAGTGACTAAAGTAAACTCTGCGCTGCTTGATGGGAGCAAGGTTAAATTTGTGGGAACCTGCACTATTGGCGTAGATCATTTGGATCAGTCCTATTTGGATGCAAACGGGATTTGCTGGTCGAGCGCCCCCGGCTGCAATGCCAATTCAGTGGTTGAGTTTGTTTATGCAGCGCTTTGCCATCTCGATATCAATTGGCTACCGGTAAAATTCGGCATTATCGGTTGTGGCAATGTGGGCGGTTTGCTCTGTAGGCGGCTAAAAGCGCAAGGCGTTGATGTGCGCTGCTATGACCCCAACCTGACACTTGCACAAAATCCTGATCTCACTACCCTTGAAGACGTACTGGCCTGTGATGTAATCAGTATGCATACACCTTTAGTTACTAC
>NZ_JBRFPI010000175.1:0-2588 GCF_053579595.1 Cellvibrio sp. | reverse complement strand
CCGCAATCGTCACTTGCTGCATTGGTGCCCCCATTAGCGAATAATCAACTGCGCGTTGATGGAAAAATCGATCAACACACTAGTGTTTTTAACATCGTCAAAGCACTTATCAAGCAGGTCTACGATATATCCGCAGACGATGCGCGTTTGCGTGCACTTGCTACGCAGGCATTTGCAGGTGACGTGGTTTTTGGAGAAGGTTTTGATAGCTTGCGCAAACACTATCCGGTGCGCCGTGAATTTCATAATTACCAAGTGCATTTGGAAAGCATCACTGATACCGATAAAAAATGGTTGCAGGTATTAGGATTCCACTGTGTTTAAACTCGGTTTAATTATTAATCCCTATGCTGGCTTGGGCGGCAGTGTCGGCTTAAAAGGTTCCGATGGCGATGCGATTCGCACTGAAGCCATTGCGCGCGGTGCTGAACAGCGTGCATTGCAGCGTATGGATCGCGCACTGCAGGTGGTTGCCAATTTTCTTGAGCAAATAGAGATTTTTTGTTTTGCTGGCGATATGGGGGAAAGCAGCGCCCGCGCACCTGGTTTTACTGTCCACATTGTCGGTGCCGCGCAACAGGAGCCTAGCAGTGCGCAAGATACTTGCGCTGCAGCTAGGGTACTTATGCAACAACATGTTGATTTGATTTTATTTGCCGGTGGCGATGGCACTGCGCGATTAATTGCCGATGTGGTGGGTACATCACAGCCGGTGCTGGGAGTTCCCTGTGGTGTGAAAATGCATTCCGGTGTTTACGCCAATGCACCTGAAGCAGCAGGTGAAATCCTCAAGCAATTGTTAACCGGAACACTGGTTAATATTGTTGAGCGCGATGTGAAAGATATTGATGAAGACGCGTTTCGCAATGGTCAGGTGCGTGCACGTTTTTACGGCACTTTATTAGTGCCGGAAGATTCGCAATTTCTACAGCAAGTCAAAAATGCCGGTACCGAGCGCGATGAATTGGCGCAACTGGATGTTGCCCAAGGAATGATAGAGCAGTTGCAACCCGATACACTGTATTTGGTCGGCCCAGGTTCAACGACACATCTTTTTTTACAAGAGCTTGGTGTTGATGGTAGCTTATTGGGTGTGGATTTATTGTTGAATAATGAATTAATCGCCACAGATGTTAGCGCTGCCCAAATTATTACCCAGCTCGATCAGTTCTCTGGTCCAGTAAAAATGATCATCACTGCGATTGGTGGCCAAGGTCATATTCTTGGTCGTGGCAATCAGCAATTTACTCCAGCGATTTTGCGTCGCATTGGCAAAGATAATATTCATATTATTGCCGCGCGCGGAAAAATCCTGGCGCTTAATGGCCGTCCACTATTGGTGGATACCAATGACCCCGAATTGGATGTCGCGTTTGGCGGTTATCGCCCGGTGATTGTCGGGTATCGCGAGACCATTATGTATCCCGTAGGTTATTCCGCAGAAGGCGAACATTAATGCAGATTATTGTTGAACGCCTTGCCTTGCTCGCTGAAAAAATTTGCACACAAGCTGAAATTGATAGTTACCGTGTATTTCATGGTCGAGGCCGCACATTTGCTGGTTTGGAATTTGTGACAGTTGATTTTTTTCAGCCCGTTATTTTAATAACACTTTTTTTTGAACCGCCAGCACATTGGTTAGATGAGTTGATTGCACAAATTCATCCTTTGTTTGCATCATCTAATTTGGTGTTAGTGGTACAGCGCCGCTATATGCCTAATGCACCGAGTGAAATTGTCTGGGGTGAATTGCCTGAGTCGATTTATGCGCGTCGTGGGAATTCACTGTTTAACTTGCATCTTGCGCAGCAGCAAAACTCCGGTTTCTTTTTGGATATGGAATCGGGCAGGCAGTGGGTGGAGCAGTATGCAGCAGGTAAGCGGGTACTGAATTTATTTGCGTATACCTGTGCTTTTTCGGTTGTTGCTATCACCGCTGGTGCAGAGAAAGTCGTTAACGTAGATATGAGTAGTGCCGCCTTGAATCTAGGTCGTGCCAACCATCAGCTCAACAATCTTGCGAAAAGTAAAAGTGAATTTGTTGCTGAGAATATCCTGAAATCCTGGAGTCGTGTTAAAAGGCCCGGCCCCTATGATCTGGTGATTATCGATCCGCCGTCTTACCAAAAAGGCAGTTTTATCGCGGAAAAAGATTACGCAAAAGTTATTCGTCGTTTGCCGGAATTGATGCCCGCAGGTGGGTTGGTGCTGGCCTGTTTAAATGCACCGGAATTGAGTGAAGGCTTTTTAAAGCAGCAGTTTGTTGAGCAGTGTCCGCAAGCGGAATTTATCGAACGGGTAAAACCGCATGCAGATTTCCCCGATATAGACCCTGAGCAGCAACTAAAGCTCTTGGTGTACCGAGTTCCTCCATCAGCTGCCTGAACTTAAAAAAAACCAGCGCAAGGCTGGTTTTTTTATGTGTGTTTTTTGAAGTGATGAAAAAATTATTGCGAGTAACGGGATAAGAAATTACCGAAGCGATGAATTGCTTTGGTCAAATCATCTTCACGGGGTAAAAACACAATGCGGAAGTGATCGCGGTTCGGCCAGTTAAACGCGGTGCCCTGAACCAACAATACTTTTTC
>NZ_JBRFPI010000174.1:0-9112 GCF_053579595.1 Cellvibrio sp. | reverse complement strand
TCTGGTGAGTACCGCCATGTACTACCCTTGCAACTACGGCTACATCCCCAACACCCTGTGTGGCGATGGCGATGCTGCCGATGTACTCGTAGTATTCCCACAGCCAGTGCAAGCAGGCTCGGTGATTCGCTGCCGTCCACTGGGCGTGCTGAAGATGACCGACGAAGCCGGTGAAGATGCAAAAATCGTAGCGGTACCACACGACAAACTGACTACCATCTACAGCGAAGTAAAAACCCTGCAAGATTTACCTGCAATCACCCTCAAGCAAATCGAACACTTCTTTGAGCACTACAAAGACCTGGAAAAAGGCAAGTGGGTAAAAGTCGCTGGCTGGGGTGATCTGGAAGAAGCGCGCGCACAAATTCTGAAAGCCGCACAAACCTACAAAGCGGGCAAATAATTGCGCGCGAGCCACGAAATAAAACTGCATTACTGCAGCAATAAAAAAATAGTTGTAAACAATAGCGATTAAACATCGCAATAAAAAAAGTAACACCCAACAAAGCAGTATCAACCGCTTGATCAGGTGAGAGAGATCACAGAGGCCACTTTACGAAAAAGTGGCCTCTGTTTCCAAAGCGGAACAACAATCAAGGCATGGATTACGCCGACTAGAATAAAACCAGTGGCAGTGAGTAACGCACCCTATACCTGAAACCAACACGAGCAGGTGGCCGTTACCACAAAAACACAACAGCAAGAAAAAACACAAGGTACTGACCATGAGTTCTGATTCTGCGATTGATTCCGCCTCTGTTATAACGCCGCCCGCCAAAACCAAACACCCCTTGCTCTGGGTGCCAACCGGTTATTTTACGATGGCATTGACTTACAACATTCTTACCGCAGCCGCCGTAATTATGTTCAGCAATCTCGGAATGAGTAATGCCGAGGCTGCAGGTTATGCCAGTGCCCTCGGTTTGGCATATACAATAAAACCCTTGTTCGCAGCATTTTTGGAGATGTACAAAACCAAAAAGTTTTTTGTACTCGCCAGCCAAATCATACAAGGTATAGGATTTATCGGTGTTGCCCTGGCACTGAATCTTCCCAGCTTTTTTCTTCCCATGATCGTATTGTTCTGGGTAATTTCTTTTATCGGCTCAGTACAGGACATCACCAGTGACGGGGTTTATGTCACCTCCATGGACAGCAAACAGCAGGCGCAGTATTGCGGCGTACAAAGCTTAAGCTGGAACCTTGGAAAACTGGCAATCACCGGCGGGCTGATTATTTTGACCGGTTTTTTACATGAAAATGTTTTTGGTCACGATCCATTGGTAAATGGCACCGACTGGACCCAATCCTGGCAGATCGCTTTCGCGTTATTGGGTGCAGTCATGTTGGCAATGGCAGCATGGCACTGGAAATTTATGCCCGATGGCTCGCGCTCTGAAAACACCCCCACAAGCGTGAAAGAAGCAAGTGCAACTTTGCTTGATGCATTCATCACCTTTTTCCAGAAAAAAGGAATTTGGATGATGATTGGCTTCGCGCTGTTGTTCCGTCTCAGCTATGGATTCTTGTTAGCGCCCAGTATGTTGTTTATGAAAGACTCAATGGAAAATGGTGGACTGTCATTGACCAATCAGGAATTTGGCCTTATCTATTCCGTCTTTGGCCTGATAGCTATGATCATTGGCTCTTTAATCGGCGGATTTTATGTTGCCAAGAAAGGATTGAAAAAAGCACTCTTCCCTCTTTGTTGCGCGATTAATATTCCCAATGTCACCTTTTTATTGCTCTCCGTTATCCAACCGGAAAGCTACGCGCTGATAGCCACTGGCGTAATAGTTGAGCAATTCTTTTTCGGTATTGGCTCTGTGGGCTTTATGATTTATTTGATGCAGCAACTCGCTCCCGGTAAATACACGACAGCGCATTATGCCTTCGGCACGGCGCTAATGGGATTGTGCATGATGCTCACCGGCATGGTAAGTGGAGTGTTGCAGGAAGCGATGGGTTATACCGGTTATTTTATTTTTGTAATGGTAGCAACTATTCCATCATTCCTGATTTGCTGGCTCGCACCATTCCATCACAAGCACGATTAAGCTGCCAGAGATATACACAAAAAACCCGGCTAATAACCGGGTTTTGTTTTTTGGATAAACTGATTTTGTTAATGCTGCGCATGATGATCAAAGCTCGCCGAGTAGCGCTCTATCCACTCCAAGGCCGCTTCCTCACTACTCAACTGCCGTCCCTTTAGCGCCAGCCGCTGGCGATAATCCTCAATCTGGCACACCTGCTCCACCATACGGGTGCGAAAAAATTCATCATCGCTGGTAAAGCGTACACCCACTTCATAGTGCCTCGATGACTGCTCACGGCGCCACACGATCACACCGCGACCATGATAGTCCGGCTTGGTCACTGGAATATCAAACTCGACAAACGTGCCCACCTTCACTGGCTTATCGGTGATAAAACATAGGCCGCCAGCACTCAGGTTGCGCACACGGACACGCGACTCTTCATCGCCACCAGCAGAGACTTGAATCGGTATAGAAGTAGGATGGCGAATGTAAGTGCGCATAACAATTGGCTCGCAGCAAGTTTATGGATTACCACCGGATAAGGTACAGCACTTAAAGTGTAATCCAGCAATTTCACCGCGAACGGAAGCAATTGTTATGAAGAGACTATGGATTTAGAACGAACTATAGCGTTAAAGCAAAGTGCTATTCTGATACAGGTTCGGTCGCATCAACGACATTGCCACGCATCTTGAATTGCAAGCCCTTTAAAAAATTACGCAGTACTTGTGTCTGGCACTCACGATAATTGTTGTGCCCAGGTTTACGGAAAAATGCACTCAACTCGTGTTTGCTCAGGGGAAAACCAGCCAGTTCCATCACTTCCAGAATTTGCTCATCTTTAAAATCCAACGCGATTTTTAATTTGCGCAGGATAATATTGTTATTGAGCTTTTTTTCCGGCTCAGGCTGCTCGCCCTCGCGCTTGCCACGTTTTTTATTGATCAGGCCATTTAAAAAAATAGCCAGCTGCACATCGCGCAACTCTTTGTAATCGGGCTTGTCATCCGCCTTCAACCAATCGCTCACCAGCTCGCGCGATGCATTGAAACCACCCGACGCGAACAGTGCCATCATTTGTGCATCGCCAAAATCAAAAATAAAACGCAGCCGGCGGAGAATATCATTGTTGGTCATAAGTAAATCCTGAACCTCAAAAAGCCGGGCACTATAGCAGTATTTATTCGTCGCACCCAATTTGCATAAATACACCCGTTTTCAGCAGTAAACTGTATATAGTTAAAAATTCAACTATCCTCGTTTTGGCGCAGAAAACAATCTTAGCAGGTCGTTGCAAACGGATGCGCAGCTCCATAAAGTTTTGGGGGTTTTTAATAATGGTCAGGATAGGAAATCACCCAATGAACCTCAGCCATGCGTATCTGGATCGCATCATTGCCCGCTTGTCGCAAGTGGCAGAGGTTTCCTATCGCCGGATTTTCAACGGCGTTGGCATTTATTATCGCGGCGTGCAGTTTGCGATTGTGATCAACGACCACCTCTATCTCCGCGCCGATGAACACTCGCGCACGCTCTATCTGCAAAAAGGTATGGCCGCGTTTCAACCACGCGCGGCGGTTAATGTGGAATCCGCCTTCTTCCAATTACCCAATGAGATTCTCGACCAATCAGCCGAACTGCAACACTGGGTGCGTATCGCGGTGGAAGCCGCACAAGTTGGCGACTTCCGCGACGACGAGACCTGCCTCGATACCCCCATCCGCCACCTGCAGGCGCGCGCCCTTAGCACACGCCGTTAGCGCGCGCCGTTACCACGCGCCAACATAGGTAGTTCTACCTGCCCGTCTTGCGCGCAAATTATCAAAGCTGGGCTAGGCTAAAAGGATAATCGTTAGAGGGATGACCTATGGGCATTCGTATTCTGGTGGTGGACGATGCCACCTTTATCCGCGATATGATCAAAAAACAATTGCGCGATAAAATTCCCGGCGTGGAAGTGTTTGATGCTCCCGATGGCGCAAGAGCATTGGCGCAACTCAAGGGCCAGGCGGTCGACCTCATACTCTCCGATTGGGAAATGCCCAATATGACCGGCGCCGAATTGCTCACCGCAGTGCGCGCCATGCCCCACGACGGCACCATCCCCTTCGTGATGATTTCCAGCCGCGGCGACCGCAACCATATCGTCAAGGCGATTGAACTAGGCGTATCCGATTATTTAACCAAACCGTTTTCGGCTGAAGAGCTGCTGAAAAAAGTCTTCAAGCAATTGAAACTTGCCGGTAAATCACCCACGCAAGCGGTGCGCACCGCCAGCACCCAAGGGATTGCCTTTGCCTCGGTGGATGTATTGACTGGAAGCGGTGGTGGCGCACCTAAAGCCGCTGCTCCCAAACCCATCAATCCTTTCTCCAATAACAGCGCTGGCGCATTGGGTGCAAAACCGGCAGTGCCCGCAGCCCCCAACATTAAAGCAGTAGAAACCCCCAAGGCCGCAAAAGGCAAGGCGCAACTGCGTTTTTCCAACAACCGTACTTTTGCTTGTGTAATTCGGGAGATGTCACTGCAACTAATGAGCTGTTTAATGCAGCGGGCGGATGAATTACCCACGGTGTTTGAGCAGGCCGTCGTCGATATAGAAACCGGTGATGGCAGCAGTCTCGCACGCGTTAACGGCTACGTGCACAGCATTCAGGCGGGCGAGAACCGCCCCGATACCAGTGTGATAAAAATCGTTATTCGCTTTGTCGATAACGATGCAGATAAATTCGAAACCCTGTCCAAATACATCGCCCAAATGTAAACCTGCAAAGCACGGCTCGCTGGCTATACTCAGACCATGTCTCCATCGATGTTGATGTCCAGCCGCTAGCGGATTTTCAGGTTACCTTTCTCATGATGTTTGAAAATCGCATTTTCCCGCCACTATTAGCGCTCTTGCTAGTTTGTATTGCCCCACTCGCAAGCGCTGATGCAGAACATCGCCTCTCTGGCTTTGCCACCTTCGGTATCGCGACTAGCGATAACCCGGAGCTAGTGTTCAGACGCGACGTCACCAAAGATGATGGCGCTTACGAGCATAGCGGCAGCTGGAAAAGCGATTCCCTACTCGGCCTGCAATGGCAAGGAGACTGGTCACCCGAATGGGGCACCATGGTGCAGCTGGTGGCGAAAGATCGCTTCGATAATAGCCTCGCCAATTCCATCGAGTGGGCACTTGTCCGCTATCGCCCCACCGATGGTCTGGATCTGCGTCTGGGGCGCTTGGGTGCCGATGTGTTTATGCTCTCTGAATATCGGCAAGTCGGTTATGCCATCCCCTGGGTGCGCCCGCCACATGACCTTTACGGCCTTGCCTCCCTCTACAATTTTGATGGTGCAGACATTACCAAGCGCATCGAACTGAGCGATGCCGCACTCACTATCAAAGCGTTTTACGGCAACTCGGACGAGGAATATCCCACCGGTTTCAATAACGACCAGGGCATTCATGTGGAGTTCGATCTCTATGGTGCCAGCACCAGTATGGAGTGGAATTACTGGAAGCTGCGCTACACCTACGCCAATGTGAAAGTCAAAAGTGACCACGCCAAACCCCTGCGCGAGGGATTGGCACAAGTAGCTTCGATGTGGCCGCCCGCGACGCTTTTTCTTTCCGAGTTGGAAACCCTCAATAAAAGTTTTGATTACAACCAGATAGGCGTGAACTACGACAACAACGACTGGTGGTTTCAAGGTGAGTTTTTGCAATTAGGGTCAGAGCTGGCACTGGTTGCCAGTGGCAAACACGCCTATGCCAGTCTGGGCAAGCGCTTTGGTAGCCTGACCATTTACGGTTTGACCGGCTATGCGGAACCCGAAAATCCATCGGTTTACGTACCGTATCCCTCTATTGTGCTGCCAGAGCCCTTTCAATCCCAATTGGATTACCTGGTTGTGGCCACCGAGCGCACCCTGAATGGTGTGCGTATCAAACAACGCAGTTATGGTGTAGGCGCGCGCTGGGATTTCACTGCAAAAATGGCCTTGAAAATCCAACTGGAACAATTTGAGGTGGATAAAACCGGCACCAACCTCTGGTTGCGCTCTGACAATACCCGGCCGATCCTTGCAGACCAAAAACCTGTTGTCCTTAGCCTTGCATGGGATGTGCTCTTCTAAATGGCGAAAGTGATTATGTTGATCGCAGCGCTGATCTTCAGCGACCAACTCCAGGCTGAGATACTGGTGATCGTCAACGCGCAGAATTCCGTCAGCACACTGGAAAAAAAACAGGTAATGGATTTGTTTATGGGGCGCGTCTCTGCATTTCCCAACGGGCAGTCAGCCGAAACCCTGGATTTAAAAACCGGTACGCCCTTGCGCGCCCACTTTTATAAAACCCTCACCGGCAAAAATGAAGCCCAGGTAGACGCCTATTGGGCCACGCTGATTTTTGCCGGGCGTATGTCACCCCCCAAACAACTGGCCGATGAACAAACCTTGATTGCTGAAGTGGCCCGCAATACTGGCGCAATTGCGTATGTCACCCGCCAAGCGCTACCCAAGAATGTGAAAATTGTAACGGAGTTACCCGCGCTCGAATGAATATCCAAAGCCTGCACATCAAAGTCTCGCTCAGTGTCGCTGCCGCAGCGCTTTTTGTTGTGCTCTTGTCATCGCAATTTTTTTACCACCGCAGTTACGAAAAATCCTTTGCCGACAGTGAGCGCTCAGTACAGCAATTATTGGAAACCGTACAGGAGACTGCAGCTATCGCCGCCTACGTTGGCAACCGCGAACTCGCGCAGCAAGTGGTCACCGGATTGACGCAAAACGATATAGTGGTAGGCGCAAAAATTATTGCCAATAAGGAAATTATCGGCCAGCACGGCCGAACCAGTGCCGATGCAAAACAGCAATTGATTTCGATTAGTCTAAATGCGCCCTTCGATGAAAAAGAAAGGGTGGGCGAGCTTGCCGTTGTGCCAAATGTGCCGCTCATTGCTTTGCGTGCACGTGATTCCGCCATGGCCACTGCGATAGGTTTAGCCGCGCAAGCCGCCGTGGTTGCATTGCTGGTACTAATTCTGGTGTATTGGATGATGACGCGCCCGCTGTCATATCTCTCTGGCCGTTTGCATCGCATCACGCCCGGCGATGGCAATCGCCTTGATGTAGCAGGCATACATCGCGGCGATGAAATTGGCCTGCTCGCGGGTGATATCAATGCCCTCTTGCACACGGTTGAAACCATGCTCGAAGAGGAGCGGCAATTGCGCCATCGCGTAGAATTATTGGAGACGCGCTTTCGCGGTATTTTTGAAGACAGCAGTGCGGGCATTTTTTTAGTGCGCGGGCAAGGCGCACTGGTCACTGCCAACCCCGCTTTTTTTCATCTCACCGGGCTCGCCGAATCAGCGCAGCCCGCAGCGGGCGACGATAATATTATCGCGCGGGTTTTTCTCGACCACGAGCAAGCCAGTTCACTGATTAAATTATCCTTAATCAGCAAGCGTCCACACTCCGCCGATCTGCGTATCCGCACTGAACAAGATAATCAGGTGCGCTGGGTACACTGCATTTTTTCGCCTGCGGGCAATACCCAGCAGGGTGCCACTGTAGAAGGGGTTATGTATGACGTAACCCAGCGCAAATATTCCGAAGAGCGCATTCGCGAGCTGGCCGAAAAAGACAGCCTCACCGGTTTAAGCAACCGCCAGGCAGCTGAGAGTGCATTGGAAGAACTTATCCAACAGGCTCCAGTGGGCGGTAAAGAATTTGCGGTGATGTTGATCGACCTCGACCGTTTTAAAACCATCAACGACACCTACGGCCACGATGCGGGCGATAAAGTGCTGGTCACTATCGCTGCGCGCCTGCGCAAATTAGTGCGCGACTCCGATGTGGTCGCTCGCCTGGGCGGCGATGAGTTTTTATTAATCCTGAATCACGCCGGCAATATCGACACCATCAAACGCATCGCGCAAAAAATTCTCGATGCACAGCAAGCACCCATCGAAGTGCAACCCGGGGCAATGGAAAAAATTGGCATCAGCATCGGCATAGCACTTTATCCCGAGCATGGCGACAACGCGCTGAGCGTGCGCAAACATGCTGACCAAGCCATGTACATCGTCAAACGGCAGGGTAAAAATAATTACGCTTTTTATGACCCCAGCGGTAACGAACTGCCCCTCACCGCCAGCAACTAAACACCCACAAAATGTAAACGATTACATTTTAATGAAGCGCAATAATGAAACGTTTACACATGTTTTTCATGATAATTTAGGATTTAATTTCTACAAATAACCACTTTAAAGCAAAATAATTTCAACCGACTATTGCTCGATTTCATTACGCTGTGTAGCATTTTCACTTATCAGCTCGCCAATCGCCGACGACCTATTTTTATCGCCGCACTCTTGTGCACATCTTCTTTTGAGTAGATTTCATGAAACAACGTAAACCCATAGTGATCGCCAACTGGAAACTCAACGGCGGCCTGGATTTGATTTGCACTTCGGTAGCCTCGTTTATCGGCAAGCACTTTGCGGCACAAATTGCCATCTGCCCGCCCTATTTGTACATGCGCGACATGCTGACCTTTTTGCAGTACTCCGAGTTGCAAATCGGCAGCCAGAACGTGAGCCCTTATGAATCCGGCGCCTACACCGGCGAGACTTCCGCACAAATGCTCAAACAGGCGGGCTGCTCACTTTGTTTAATCGGCCACTCGGAGCGCCGCGCGATGTTTGCGGAAAATAACGAGGGCTGCCAAATCAAAGTCCGCACTGCCTTGAACCACGAATTATTGCCCGTGCTCTGTGTCGGTGAAAACCAACAGCAGCGCGAAACCAATATCACCGAGCAAGTATTGCGTGAACAATTGCGCGGCGGCCTCACCGATATTGACTTAAGTGGCAAAGACCTGTGCGTTGCCTATGAACCGGTATGGGCGATTGGCACCGGCCTTGCAGCAACACCGGCAATCGCGCAAGAAGTGCATCAATTTATTCGCGCAGAACTCACGCGCATTTTTGATGCAGCGACAGCTAATCGCGTGCGCATTTTGTACGGCGGCAGCGTAACCAAAAGCAATGCACGCGATTTATTACAGCAAGCCG
>NZ_JBRFPI010000173.1:0-9147 GCF_053579595.1 Cellvibrio sp. | reverse complement strand
GTGGATTTATTTATCAACAAAGGTTTAACCGAACGCTGGTACGGTTGGCTGGCAATTAGCGCCTCGCGCAGTACGCGCACTAATAAACTCACCGGGATCGAACGCGACTATTATCTGGACACGCCATTGGTGGTGAACTGGGTAATGAATTACCAAATGAGCGATGTATGGACAGTCGGCACACGTTTGACCGCGCAATCAGGTCGCGCTATTACCCCTATTATTGGCATTCAGCCCAATCCCTGGTTTGAAAATCGCATACTGCCGGTGTACGGCGAACCCTATTCAGAAAACTTACCGGTCTATGCGCGTCTGGATCTGCGTTTCAAGCGCGAAATGACACTTTGGGGTTACTCAGGTACTTACAATATTGATATCCTCAACGCCCTTAATCGGCGCAATGTCACTGACCGCAACCTGGATTACAAACGCACCCAATCGCCACAGGACGTTAAGTTGGAAGATGAAGTGGGCATGGGGATTATTCCGGCAGTGGGCATGTCGCTTACGTTTTAGATTCTATGTTTTAAATTCTGTTTTTAATCTTTTTGAGTACAGGTTGTTAAATAGTTATGTGGATCAGGTTGCGCAGATTTGTTATCGGCAGTGTGGCGGTGATTGCAAGCCATGCGATTACTTGTGTTGCGGGCGATCTCTCCAGCGATGTGCGGAAAGGTGCATCTGGTCCTGACTCTGGCAACGGTGGTTATGTTGAGGTGGGGGCTGGCCTTAACACTTATACCAGCCCCATCGTGGGGTTGCCGGAAGGCAATAAAAAAGGTGAAGTGCACACCGAGATTTTTTTAGATATCAATGCGCGCTACCAATACAACGGTTGGTTTATGGAATTGTTTTCGCAAAGCCTCGAACAATTCACCATGGGCTACAATTTTTTCAATGGTAGCAATGCGTATAAGAATGATGGTAATTGGGCGCTGGATTGGGTCGCGCTCGCTGAGCACGATGAAATGAGTGCAGATGAAAGTAACGATTATCGCGGCTTAAAAACCCGGCGCGGTGATTTTATGTCAGGCCCGCGCGCGACGGTTTATCTCGATAATTATATTGTGCAGTTGCATGCGCTTACTGATATTAGCCGCACCCATTACGGCGAGCTGTACTCGTTAAAGCTTGCGCGTCACTGGCAGTATCGCAACTGGAATTTTCACGGCATTGTCGGCGCGACCTATCGCTCGCGCGAAATTGCCGATTATTATTATTCCATCGATGCGAGCGAGGCATCGGAAAAATATCCTGAATACAATGCGCCCGCGGGCATGTCATATGTGACCGAATTGGGCGCAACTTATCCGCTCAGCGAAAAGTGGGTGTTTCGCGGTTTTATCCGGCGCATTGATCTGGACAGAAATGCCAATGACAGCCCGCTGATTCTGGATGATCGTAGTGAAATGATCGCCACTGCGATCAGCTACGTGTTTTAGTGACGGAGTTGCAAATGGATAATTGTGCAATTCGCCCACGCCCACCTGCACTGCGTTTTTGTTTTCGTGTGTGCCTGATGATTTTGTTATTGCTGTCTAACCGACTATGGGCTGCTGACCCTGCGCCTGCGCAAAAAGCGCAATTGCAATCCAAACCCAACCGTTGCGTCGCCTTGCACCAGGGGCAGGTTTGCTATCAGGATGTAGTGCTGTCCTGGCAGGTTGATCAAGCGAGTGAATACTGCCTCTATCAACAACACGCAGAACAGCCACTCCATTGCTGGCAATCCGTATCTTCGGGGCAGTATAGCTACGCATTTGCTAGCGACACTTCAGTGAAATTGCAGCTGGTGAATGTGCAAACTAAAACCCTGGTGGCAGAAACTCTGGTGGAAGTGGCTTGGGTTTACAAAGCCAATACCCGCCGCAAAACCCATTGGCGACTTTTTTAATTATGAATACAGAAGCCCAAACTCAAACTCAGGCCAGTATTTTATTAGTGGAAGATGACGCCTCTTTGGCTGAATGGATACTGCAGTATTTGCGTGGACATAATTACCAGTTGCAGCACATAGACCGCGGTGACCAGGTGCTGGCCAGTGTTAAACAACAGCCGCCGGAATTAATTATTCTGGATGTGATGCTGCCCTACAAAAATGGTTTTGATCTCTGCCGCGAATTGCGCGCGTTTTATTTTGGGCCGATTTTAATGCTCACTGCGTGCGGTGAAGAAACGGATGAAATTCTCGGTTTGGAATTGGGTGCTAACGATTATTTAACCAAACCGGTGCGGCCGCGGGTATTACTCGCACGCATTAAAGCCTTGCTGCGGCGCGATCCGGTCGAGCCAGTGGAACCTGTTGCACAGGATGGGCAATTGCAGTTTGGGCAATTAAAAATCCTGCGCGATGCCAAAAGTGTTTTTTATCGCAACGAATTGATTCCGGTCACTGCCAATGAATTTGACGTGCTCTGGTTGTTGGCAAGCCAGGCTGGGCAGGTGATTCGTCGCGAGGCTCTGGTGACCCAATTGCGCGGTATTGAATACGATGGTTTTGATCGCTCAATTGATATTCGCATATCGCGCCTGCGCAAAAAATTATTCGACAATACCGAGCAACCCTTTCGCATCAAAACCATTTGGGCGAAGGGATATTTATTTTCACCCGAGGCCTGGGAATAATTGTGCAACGTTTAACCCTTTCGCTTTTGTTAGTGGTGCTCACGGCGGTGGTCGGTTTGGGCTGGGGTATTGATCGCTGGTACAGCGCGCAATTTGCGGAAGTGGAAGATCCCGAACTCAGCGCCTACAAAAATCTGGGACGCGAATTAGCGCAGCTGATTGATACCGGTGTGCAGACTAACCAATGGTTGACCGCTTCGCATTTGCAGCCGCAGCTTACTGCGTATAGCGATTTCCCCCTGCCGGACGATGTAAAAAAACAATTTGAAATCGGCGAGCCGCTGCTGCTGGAAACGGGCGATCAGCTTACGTTGCATTTCTATCTCAACAATCAACAGCAGGTTTTGTCGTTCTCATTGCCGGATGAATTGCATCAGGAAAATAACAATGCACTGCGCTGGTTGTTGACGCTGCTGTTTTACGGCGGTGTTATTGCAATGGTGTTGATCTGGTTGTACCCCTTGTTACGCCGTCTGGCGCTCTTGCGCAAATCGGCGCAGGCCTTTGGCTCGGGCGATTTGCAGGTACGCATCGCCGCCGACAAACATTCTTATATCCAAACTATCGAGCAAGATTTTAATCGCATGGCGCAGCGCATTGAGCAGTTGGTCGCTGACAATAAATTATTGTCGCGCGGCCTCTCGCATGATCTGCGCACCCCGCTTGCGCGGTTGCGCTTTGGTCTTGATGTGTTGGAAGAGGCCGATTTAACGCTTGAACAGCAACAAAATCTCGCGCATTTAAATCGCGATCTGGTAGCGATGGAATCCCTGGTGGAAGCATTGTTGAATTATGCGCGTCTGGAGCAGGCAACTATTAGCTTCACCGCGCAGCCAATCCTGCTCGCACAATTTGTGACGCAATTGTGCGAGGATTTTTATCGCGCGCAGGTGGAGTTATTTATCGCCGTATCTGCGCAGAGTGCATATATACGAGGTGAGCCAGAATATCTCGCCATGTTGGTGCACAACCTGGTGCAAAATGCGCTGCGCTATGGCCGTGGGCGCGTGCAGCTCAGTGTGCTGCTGGTGGATGGCCAATTGCAATTGCAAGTCGCCGACAACGGCTCCGGCATTCCCCCCGCCGAGCGCGAAAAAGTGCTCAAGCCTTTTTATCGCAGCCAGGGCAGCCATCACCAGGGGCGCGGTCATGGTCTGGGGTTGGCGATTGTGGAGCGCATTGCCCAGTGGCATGGGGCAGAGTTGTCCTTGACCGAATCGGCAGAATTGGGTGGCCTGAATGTCAGTGTCATTTTTGCCGGTGAACAATAAACTTTTCGGATCTACGTAACTATTTTCATCATTAGCACCATTATGGTGCTGTCTCCGCTACCTTATTACTGCCTGTAAAAATTCCGAGCGTGTAATCGCGAGTAATAAGGATTCATGCTAAATTGCACCGCACAAACAGCCCCCCCCCACAGATAAAGAATTACGCCTGCAGTGCGGACGCAGCCCCCATACAGTATCAATACAAGCTCAATACAATAATAGGTTAGATGAATATGGAAAAATTCGAAACGCGTCAGTTTACTGCTCGTTACAACACCATAATGCTTTATACCTTTCTGGCAGTGTTATTAGTCTCTGCGTTGCTTATTAGCATTCAGGCAATTAGCGAGGCAAAATTTAAAAATAGTCAGCTAGTCGAACAATTCAAGACCGAATCGGTTGCGATTGATAATTTGATCGTGCGCGTCACCGTTCTGCTCGACTTAATGCAAAACAATGCGCAGGATTTTTTGCTCAATCCGCGTCTTACCTCCAGCCTTTATTTTAACGGCTTGGCACCCACCGGCCCCGCTGAATATGGGTTGGATAATATTCCTCTGCCATTCTCAACTCAGGACGCTGGTAATTTAACCGGCCAAGGTGAATTGAGTGCATTGCCTATCGGCTTAAAAAATGAAATTGAAATGGCATTCAATCTGAATAGCGATTTTAAATCCACCCTGAACAGTGTTCCCAACGCAGCATGGGTGTATTACACCTCTAAGAATAGATTTATTAATATTTACCCTTGGGTTCCATCTTCGGACTTTAAGTTCACCGAAAGATTATTTAACAAAGAGTTTTATACGCTCGGCGTACCTGAAGTAAATCCTGAAAAAGCAATTTTTTGGACATCGGTTTATCTCGATGAAGCTGGCAAAGGCGTGATGGTGACGGCTGCCAAGCCGGTGTATAACGGCAGCGAATTTTTGGGAACCGTAGCGATAGATTTTACGCTGGAAGAGTTGGGTAATTACGTTAGGGTATTTCGCCCGGAGTTGGGCGAATTATCCATTATCAATGCTACTGGCCAACTACTTGCCCATACCCGATTACCCCTGACGGAAACCTCAGTGTTTAAAGATGCAATACCCGAAGGAGTTAATATTGATGCGGTTTCGCCTTCTTGCACTGATCTGAAATTGGTTCAGCTCAATCAAGGTTATCAAGTTATTTGTTTCCAACTGAAAAACGCGCCCTGGAAGCTCGTTTATATTGAGAAAAATCAATCGCTGATGAGCCTGGTTTTTTCATCTAAGGGTACTGTATTTGTTTTCCTGTTAGCTGCTCTGGGCGTGTTGTTGTATTCGATTAAAAAAATTACGTTTCGCGAATTTATCTATCCAGCTGAATCCCTGGTGCGCCATATTTCATTGCAGGGTGTGGATGAGCAGGCAAAAAGTGCCACTGTGCCATCGGCTTGGGTGCCCTGGTTTATTAAAATTAGTGAGACTTTCCAACAAAACCGTAACCTGATTAGTGAGATCAAACAAAAAAATGCCGAGCTAACCGATCTCAATATTTCGCTTGAGCGCTATATGCCCAAATTTGTTTTGCTGGTCAGTGTGGAGCAGGGCTGCGGTGCCACCACGTTGGGTAGTTATTTTGCTGGCAGTTTGGCGAAAAATCACGGCGATAAAAAGACTGTGTACATGGAGTACCCAGCACTGTCTGACATAAGCAATGAATTTGGTTATGAACAGAGTGACCGTATCCTCAAGCATGCTAATGGTTTTGATATCTGGAATGATTTTGATTTGGGTGAAGTGCCTGAGGGCGCAGAGTCATCATTACTGATGACCCAAATACTCAATCAATACGCAAACATAGTTTTGCACGCAGTGGTTAAGGGCGATATTGACCGGTTTATCGATACTTACCTGGAGCCATTATTTCGCTATAACAAGGCTATTGTGGTGATGGTGCCGAATAGTGAAAACGCGAGTGAGAAAACAGCTGCCGTAGTCAAAAGTATTCAGCGGCATGTTCGCCAGGATCAGACAACGATCTACACGATTCTTAATCGGGCAGCGGATAATCTTAATCTTGATGTGAAGGTGAATTTTGATGTTCCCTTTATTCCTGATTTACCTGCAGTGACGCGCAGTGCATTTCATATACCAGAGCCAGCCTTCAAGGTAATTACCGAAATTGTTGAGCGTATTGAACGCGTGCATCAAATCTGTATATTTATTCCCACGACAATCAATATCGATCAGCCATTTGATTCATCGATTTACGTCAACAGAACCATGGTGTTTTTGGGTGAAAAATTTGGTGGTGCTACTTCATCGCAGGCGCGTGGCGTTTGGAATAGCGATGATTCTGGTATCGTCAGCGAAGTCGTTCACTTGGTGGTCTCCTACACCACTGAAGATGACCTCAACCGGTTTGCCAATGAAGTGATTGAATTTATAAAATTACTGAAAGATGAGTTGCAGCAGGAAGCCATGGCGCTCGAAATCAATAAAAAAATGATCCTGGTATAAGTCTATGCAGAAAGTTAGCCGATTATTGTTTTTACCCTTTATTTTTTTGCTCGCGCTCAGTGCGAAGGCGGAAGAGGTTAAGTATGCGAATGATAAGCGCATTGAAATTCCGGTCGGGATTTACATCACCTCTTTATATGACCTGGATATCCCTGCAAAGAAATTTACGGTGTCAGCCTGGATTTGGTCAACCTATGATCCGGCATTGATGCCGGAAGACTATAAATTTCACAATAAAATTGAAATTACCAATGCGCGCACCTGGTCGATTATTGAGAACGAAAATTTCTCCATCAACAACAGCGACGGCACCGTGCATACCATGACCAAGTTTACCGCCGAAATAAATCAGGATTGGGATGTAAAATACTTTCCATTCGATAAACAAGAGGTGGCTATTCATATCGAAAGTATTGAACTGGATTCAAAGCAAATTGTATTTGTGCCCGATACAACCAACAGTATGGTGGGCGATGAATTGACCTTAACCGGTTGGAATATCTTGCCCATTGAGATCCGCGCTTTTGATTACAAGTATCCCACCACCTTTGGTATCCAAAGCGGTGCAAAGGGTATCTACCCGCGCATGTCATTTGTGGTTCCGATTGAGCGCTATGGCCACCGGATTTTCTGGACGTATTTTTTGGGTTTTTTTGTTTCTTACATCATCATTTGCATTTTGTATTTCTTTAGCGGTGAGCTGATTGAAAGCCGGGTGGGCTTGATCATGACTGCCTTGTTTGCCTGCGTGGGTAATAAATACACCGTGGATTTATTACTGCCCTCCAACGATGTGTTTACCCTGTCGGACCTGATACAGGTGGCCTCGTTTGTCATTGTTGGTGTTGGCCTACTGAGCAGTGTGATGCTGGTGGTGCTGATGAAAAAAGGAATGGAGGCGCTTGCGCAAAAAATCGATATTGTCATCACCTGGCTGGTTACATTGGGTTACCCCGCCGTTATGGTTTACGGTGTTTCCAAGGCTTTGCAATAAAAAGGCTCTCAGCTAACGCTCTCGTCCAGGCAGCCATCGGGTGTTGGCTGCCATGCGTCTGATTACCCCGTATCTTGCTGCCAAAAGCCAGTGTCGAGACTATTTACACACTTGAACTGGTAGGAGTAACGAGTGTGACCTAAATCACTGTTTTTGCTCAATCTTCCCAAAATGGTGCAAAAATTGCTGATTTAAACGTCGCCGTAATGGCCACTACTTATTAAAACAAAATCTCTTACATACAAATATTATAAATACGGCATGAGACCTGACAATCAACCAAAGGTAATCATGTGATTAAACAACTTTTTAAATCAGCGGTGATGGCGTGTGCATTAACGTCGAGCGCTGTGTTTGCACTGCCAGTGGATTTGGGCAATGCAGGCAACTACACCCTTCTGGCAACAGGCACGAATGTGCATTACGGCATTCAGGATATGGGTAGCCTGGTGCTGGGGTCCGAAGCTTATATTTATGGCAACGTCGGTGCCCGTGACCAACTGAATATGGCGCACGGTGCGATTGTGTATGGCGATGCGGATTATGGTTCGCTGGTCCAACAGCCGGGTTCATCGATTGCAGGCGATGCCAATGCGCAGGCTTCTGCTGCATTTTGGAATGCGCTCTATGCGGATGTTAAATCTGCTTCAGTTGCGGCCAAAAATTTCTCTGGCATCAGCAAGGGATACATCAATTCCAGCCAAACCTTTAACACCCAGGGCGATTTATCGGTATTCAATATTCTCGGTTTGAGTTTGAGTGCTGGCAGTAAATTGACGTTGAGTGGGGACACGGATGATATGTTTATTGTCAACGTTGACTACTTCGGTTTTTACTTGGGCGGTGGTGCAGAGATTGCGCTGGTGGGTGGCCTGAAAGCAGAGAACGTATTGTTCAACATGCACGGTGCTTACAACGCGGGTCACGTCAATGTAGCGGCAGGCACCATGAAAGGCACTTACATCGCGCCGGATGCCTATATGCAATTGGGTGATGGTCTGGATCTGGATGGCGTGCGCTTTTTGGGCGCGGGCATTTCAGGAAATTTGCAAACCGTGCATGGCTTTACCCCACCACTCATCAGTGTTTCAGAGCCATCTGCGCTATTATTGCTAGGTTTTGGTTTGATCGGATTAGGTGTGATGCGTCGTCGTAAATAAAACGAATGTATGCACACAGGGTGTTCGCAGTGCTAAAAACCCGGAACTGGTTTCCGGGTTTTTTTATGGGCGCTATAAAATCCGCTATCATCCACTCGACTAATGATACTTTTGTCCCTTTGCTGAACAACGACGGAGCGTTTGAATAATATGAATACTGCTTATATAAAAAAATCTGGCGCTATAGTTCTACTGATGTGTTCCCTGCTCTTGGCTGCGTGTAACCAAACACGCCAAGCAACGTCAGTAGCTTCGCACCCTATTGCCCGCGCACCCCAGGCATGGCTTGAACAAGCTTATGCCGCGCAGCGCGCCCAACAAATCACTCATGTCGATTACGAGCTGGCATTTACACTGGATGAAACTAATACCTTCTTCAGTGGTAAATCGATTATTCATTTTGAATTGGTCGATAACAATAAAACCCCCGTTACTGTCGATTTTAATAGCGGCACTATCAAATCCGTGCGTTTGAATGGGGAAGCTATTGAATGGCGCTACGAGCAATGGTTTATCGAGTTTGCACCGGAATTATTCCGAGCCGGAAAGAACACGCTGGAAATTGAATACCAGCGAGATTCGGTGACTGAAAAATTCGTATTGATTGC
>NZ_JBRFPI010000172.1:374-9194 GCF_053579595.1 Cellvibrio sp. | reverse complement strand
GCCGATGGTGTTCTCCACGTGTGCTGGTTCGGAAATGCGCAGCGTTATGGGGATTGCGGTGTTCTCAGGCATGTTGGGTGTGACTTTCTTTGGTTTGTTTTTCACGCCTATGTTCTATGTGTTACTGCGCAAATTGGAAAGCAAGCGTAGCTATGCCGTTGCAGAAAAAGTAGCGGCAGAAAAATTAGAGCGCCAATTACATTCAAATGAGCCGCATTCACATCAATCAGCTCTTGATCACAAAGAGGTGCAAGTATGAAACAGCAACAATTAATCAAACTGTTTAGCCTGGCCTTGTTGCCCTTGGTTATCAGCGCTTGTAGCGGATTTAAATCGGTAGAAAATTCACGTGCGCTGGCCAATGTGCCAGCTGCACCGGCGGCATTTGAGTTACAGCAGGGCATGGATCAGCAACAACCGGTGGCGGCCTGGTGGTCGCAATTAAATGATGAACAACTCAATCAATTAATTACAGATTCATTGCAGCAAAACCATTCCGTACGTATCGCACAGGCATCGCTTGCAGAATCGCGCGCGCTCTTACGCAATAGCAAATTGGATCGCTACCCCACTGTAGAGGCTGGTGTGAGTGGTACGCGGCAGAAACAAAGTGCTGATATGGTGGGTGATGCTGACTCGCGTATCAGTGAATCTTATCAAGCCGGTTTTGATGCAAGTTGGGAACTAGATATTTTTGGCCGGGTGCGCAACGGGGTGAAATTATCCAAGGCACAGCTCGCTGCGCGCGAAGCCGATTTACAAGCAGCGCAAGTAAGCATCGCTGCTGAAGTGGCCAGTGCCTACATCAGTTTGCGCGGCAACCAATATTTGTTGGATGTCGCACTGCGCAATGTACTTAACCAGCAGGAAACCTTGCAGCTCACCCAGCGTTTTCTTGAAGTAGGGCGGGGCGACCAATTGGATGTAGCGCGTGCTGAATCGCAGTTGGAATTAACACGCTCCAGTATTCCCACATTGCATGCGCAAGTGAATGTTGCATTGAATCGCATCGGTGTATTAACCGGTAAACCCACTGCGGAATTAAAAACTGCGTTAACGCAAGTGAAATCCCTGCCGGAAATTCCCGCTTCTTTTGCAGTGGGCAATCCGGCGGATTTATTAAAGCGTCGTCCTGATGTTCGTCGTGCAGAGCAAGCTCTCGCCGGTTCAGTAGCGGAATACAATATCCGCGTTGCCGATATGTATCCCAGTGTCACTTTCTCTGGTGGTTTGGGATATCTATCAACGGATTGGACGCGCCTCGGTAATAGCGGTACCGATACCTTTTCATTTTCACCGCGTATCCAATGGGCAGCGTTTAATCTCGGGCGGGTAGATGTGCAAATCGATGCGGCCGACGCACGCACCCAGGCGCGCATTGCCGAGTTTGAACAGCAAGTGCTGGTCGCCCTGGAAGAAACAGACAATGCACTGCAAAACTTTTCCCGCGAAGAAGAACGCCGGATTGATTTGCAGCGCGCATTGAATGCGAGCAATCAGGCGGCATTTTTTGCGCGCAAACGCTTTGAGGTGGGCAGTAGTGACTTTTTAACTGTGTTGGATGCCGAGCGTTCGCAATTGAATGTGAGTGCGCAATTGGCGCAGAGCGATATGCAAGTGTTGTTGAATTTGGTTGCTGTGTATAAATCCCTCGGCGGTGGTTGGGAGTTTGCACAGGAAGCTGTTGCCAATCGTCAGTAGTCATGATTGTTTTTGGAAACCCTGAGGTAACCCTTTTGCCTGCCCGTGCCCCCTTTGCACCGGCGGGCTTTTTTATCTGTATGTTTTTTTGCAGTGCCGAAATAATATGGCTTGAAAATTTCACTGTGAGCGACCATCTTAAGGTCACTGTTTATCGATAATTTGGAATCCCTATGAGCGCTACCCAAATCAATTGCCCCCACTGCTTTGCCACCAATCGCCTGCCGGGTGAGCGCTTGGCCGATAATCCCAGCTGCGGTAAATGCAAACGTCCACTTTTTGTGGGCAAGCCGCTGGAGTTAAACCCCGGCAATGTCGCCAACACGATTGAAAAAAATGACATTCCAGTCCTGGTAGATTGCTGGGCGCCCTGGTGCGGCCCTTGCCAAAGTTTTGCACCCGTATTTGAACAATTAGCGGCGCAGTCCGAGCCTTACTTGCGCTGCGCCAAACTCAATACCGAAGCGGTTCCGTCCATCGCTCAGAGTTGGGGGATTCGCAGTATTCCGACCTTGATTTTATTTAAAGGAGGTAAAGAAGTGCAGCGTGTCTCTGGTGCGATGCCCATGCAGCAATTGAAAGCTTGGTTGGTGCAGGCGGGTGCGTTTAATTGATTTAACAAAGCGGGGATTCTGCAATAGAAACAGCTGAAGTTCTGCTAAATGCGGTTTGTTTATTCTGGTTGGTCGTCATCCTCGCGAACGCGGGGATCTATAGGTTGTGTATCTTTCGCGAAAATGGACTCCCGCGTTCGCGGGAGTGACGATAGGAAAATAAAAAGTTACCAATAACGCGGCAATTGTTTTTTGATTTCAATATAGCCGGGGCATTGCTCGATATATTCACCAATCAATAACTGCTTCATAATTCTGCTCACCATTTCGCGCGATGAGCCAACCATATTGGCGATATCCTGATGCGTGACTTTCGGGTTGTGGATGCGTTTGTTGTCATCGCTGAGTTTTTCCAGCGCATTACTTACGCGGCCGTACACATCCAGCAGTGCCATGTCTTTTACGCTGTCGGTTAAATCGCGCACGCGGCGGGTAAGTTCCGTTATCAACACCATCGCAAATTCCGGATGTTTATTTAACAGCTCCAGCACGCCCGCGCGCGGCACCAACACCATTTCACAATCGGTCACCGTCACTACAGACGCTGAGCGCGGTTGGCCATCCAGCAGCGACAGCTCACCAAAATATTCGCCCTCTTGCATGTAATTCAGGTTCACCTGGCGGCCATCTTCATTCGTAAGAAAAGCACTCGCGGTGCCGCGACGGATAATATACAAATGCGATGATTCATCTCCCTCGGTGACCAGTACCGTATTTTTCGGAAAACGGCGCGGAATACTGAGTTTTTCCAATTGTTGGAGATATTCGGGTGGCACATCGGCAAAGAGGCGTACATTCTCTAACATGGGATTGGCTTCTATTGTTAGGTTGTGAGAGCTGGCGTTGCGCTCATCATAACGCCTGAGGTGTGACAGGGCTAATATTGGCGTCAAAATTTGCATAATTTTGTGCGTTTTTTCACTGCGTGGAATCTCTTTTGCTGATTTGTTGTTATTGTCACGAAAACACACAATAATCGCCGCCACTTATGCCCTATTTTGAGCGGCAAGGATTATCATTTTTTCATCACCAAACGCTATCGCACGGAGAGCCGACTGCATCATGGTCGCCGAACACAATCAACATTGTGAACAGACACTTATGTTCACCGACATAGTCGGCTACTCGCGCCTTATGGGGCGTAATGAGACTATGGCGATAGAAATGTTGGGCGACTACCGCAAAATTCTGCTTTCCCATATTGAGCAACAAAACGGACAGTTGGTTGAATTTATCGGCGATGCGATTTTCGCGCGTTTTGATTCCGCCGCCAGTGCAACTGCAGCCGCCATCGCTATTCAGCAACATCTGCAAGCGTTTAATGAAGTGCGCGATAAAAAATTACCGCCACTGCAAACACGCATCGGCCTGCACAAAGGCGAAGTCATGCTCCGCGATGGTGCGGTGTTTGGCGATAGCGTCAATATCGCTGCGCGCCTAGAACCTCTTGCTGTGGCCGACGGTATTTGCATATCACAAACCGTGTACGACGAAATCCGTTTCACGCTCTCATCACCCGCAAAACGTTTGGGTGTGCAAGCCTTAAAAAATATCGAACAAAAAATCCGTGTCTATTTAATCAAACCTACTGGCATCGGCTGGCGCGATCATCTGTTTTATTTCCTGCGCGGCCTCAATAAAAAAATCCATGCCTACCGTTATCCATTAACGGCCTGTTTGTTCGCGCTTATCGTCGCCGGTTTTTATTTTATCCCCCGCTGGTTGGTGCCGGGCTACACAGCAAATTATGTAGAAATCGCAGATTTTCAAAACCTGATGAATGAAAAAGGTGATGCCGATTATTTCTCCGCCGGTATCACCGAAGCCGTGCGCTCGCAGTTAGCGGATATGCGTGACGTGTATATCGTGGATGCGAAAGAAGGTATTCATGCACCTATCCGTTTGGAAGGCAGTGTGCAGCGTTTGGGCGACAACCTCCGCATTGCTTACCGCTTATTTCGCCGCAAAGATAATGTGCAAATTGCCGGTGGAAAATTGGATGGAACCTATCAGGATATTTTTATTTTGCAAGACCGTTTGGTGGGAGAAATTGCGCGGTATTTAGCGGATGAATTTGAGTTGCAGAATTTTAGGCCAGCGCCGTTGAGGCTGACTAGTGATGTTACGGCTTATGATTATTATTTGAAAGGAATTAAACTGCTGGATATGGAAATGACACAAAAAAATGTAGATGAGTCTATTCAATTCTTCAGTGAATCAATTGTTCATGATGTCAATTTTTCGTTGGCATATTCAGGTTTGTGCCAAGCTTATTTGAAAAAATATTATCTTACTTACTCAGATTCTTGGTTGGATGAGTCAAGCAAAAATTGCTTTCAATCTTTAGAAAAGGATAAATTCTCGCCAAAAGCTCATTCGGCTATCGGTTTGATTTATAAAGCGAGAAAAGAATACAAAACGGCAATCGAATGGCTTACTAAAGCAAAATCTTTGGATGAAGATGATCCGTCTATAATGATACATATTGCGAGTGTATATGGCTCTTTAGGTGACTCGAAGAGAGCAGAAGAAATATATAAGATAGCAATTAATAAGTATTCAAAATCCTGGCTGACTTATAGTAGTTATGGTTTCTTTTTGATGCAGCAAAAACGGTATCAGGACTCTATTAGATTGTATAAAAAATCTTTAGAGATTCTTCCTGAAAATTCGGTTGTTTTTAATAATATTGCTGCAAATTATATGTATTTAGATGACTTTAACGCAGCAGCTGTAGCGTTGGAGAGTGCCTCTAAAATTGAGCCAAGTAGCTTTGTTTTTGGCAATAGTGGCAGTTTGTACTATTTATCCTCTCGTTTTAATGAGTCACTTAAAATGTATAAAATGGCTTTGGAGTTGGAGCCTGATAACTTTGAATGGCAAATTAACATTGCAGATTTGTATAAGTATGGTTTGCGAGATGAAGTTCTGGCAAACCGACACTATAAAATGGCGTTAAATTCATTGATGGGGTCTGCTGATGAGAGAAATATATCACCAAAAAACTATCAGTTTATGGCTCGTGCATATCTCGGAGTTGATGATCTTAAAAATGCAGAGATTGCAATTAATGCTGCAGATCGTGTTGATGTTTCGAGTGTTGAGGCAAATTATGCGCACTTAAAAATATCTATAGAAAAGAGGGATTTTGAATCGGTTAAATTTTATGTCAAGCAGTTGCTTGATAGCGGTTATTCCTATAATTTAATAAAGTCCGACCCTGGTTTGTCATATTTGCGTGACAATAAATTTTTAAAACTTTCTGAAATTGAAAAAGGACAATGATATGAGGTTATTAAGAATATTAATCGGAGGTATTTTTCTCTTAGGGTTGTCTGGTTGTGCAGTGAAGGAGTGTAAGCCAGAGATAGGGAAAGCTCTTCCGGGAACAAATACTGCTGTTGTGGGTGTATTCCTGGATAAAACTGGTGTGCCAAAAGAGACAGTAAAGGAAGTTGTTGTTCATCCTGGTCAAAATGTTCTGTATGCTGGTCCTGATGAGTTCAAGATTGTGTTCAAGAATAGAAAAACTCCAAATAGAGTTGTTTCTAACTCGTCCAAGGGTGGTGTCGTGTTGATTAAAATTCCTGTTGATATATTTGAAAGAAAAGAATTTGTTGATGAGTATCAAAAAAATAAATCTCTGATATTTGATTATAGTATTTGGGTGAATGGTAAGGAATACGATCCTCCTATTAGAGTAATTCCTACTGATGCGTCATAATTTTGTAACCAGCGGCTAGCTACCGCTGGTTTTTTATTTCGTTAATTGAAATTCCCCCCCCCCAACCGTGAATAAATCACAAATCCTCCCTGTATTAGCTCACAGATCCCACCATCAAAATCCAGTAACTTAACCACTGTAGCAGGGCGTCAGCAAGGATAAGCGAGCGGGACGAAGAGTTTCGCGAGCCAGGGATAAGACTGCGCTCAGTGACATGAGCTTAAGGTTGCAAGGATGCGCTATAGGCATTATGCCTCCCCCAATTGCTTTAAGCCCCGTGTCACCGCGTTACGCCATTTATGGCATGGCGCCCGGCTACTGTTGAATCGCTTCACCTTTGTAACAAGGACCACAACCAGCGTTTACGCAAAGTGCAAAAACACGTTTGCGCGATCTGAAAAAAGGAGTTACGCGAATGCTCAACCACTCACTCATGTTCCTCGCGTTAATTTCTTTTTCCATAGTATCCAGTGCTGCGGCGATCCCTATGGATGCGGATCTGGCAGCAGTCGATGCTACCCCCAACGCGGTTTTGCACAAGGACTATGTGATTCTGCAAGGAGGAGATACCGACAAGGATGTCGCTGAAGCACTTGCTGATATTAACGTGGGCTCAGTGCCTGCTAAATCCGATGTGCCCGCCGTTAGCGATTGGTTTGTCGCGCGGGATGACGAAGGTGGTTTGCAGTCTCTGGCAGTACTGATGCTGATCATTGGATTGGCTGTATTTTTTCTCTCGCGTAAATCCTCGTCAGCTAAATAGCCAGATAACACCCATATTTTCTACAGGCCCTGCCGCATTGCGGTAGGGCTTTTTTTTCGAGTTTTAGTCTTGTGAATTTTTCACAAATACCCCGGTTTTTTTTCACGGTGATCCGCTCATCGTTGCAGCACAATGGTGTTATCCGGTGACAGGGACTGAACTGCACGGGATGGACTAATCACTTTTTCTCAGGAAGGATCTTATTATGAAAACTGCAAATACTTTCTCTATCCAACACGCCCTTGTTAAACCTCTCACCCGCGCTGTGCTCATCGCTATAGCGGCTACGGCTAGTGTCAGTTATGCCGATGACGATAGAAAAACTGAAACTGTCAAACCTGATGCCGTAGTGCGTATCGACCCAACACTTGAGCGCCTTGCTGCGCAACAAACATCACTCCCGGTGATTATCGTTTTCGGCGAGCAGCCGCAGCGCAAAATCGCCCGCGAATTAAATGCAAAATACGAAGGGGAAATTGATGCCCTCGCTGCGCGTGTGCGCGGTATTTACGACAAATATCTTCCAAAAGATACGATTGAGGGGCAAGACAAAGAAGCTGAACAAAGTAAACTGTTGAGCCAGTACGTAACCGATGCAGATAAAAAAGAAATCCGTGCTCTGAATGAATCCCGTGAAAAATTAATGCGTGAATTACGCCAGCAAATTGGTCGCCAATCGGGTGCGGCAGTTGCGGAAGTGCAAAAAGTGTATGTGGATCGCATCAAAAGTCTCGGTGCAAAAATTCAGGAAAATTACGCGACTATCAATGCGATCAGTGCAGAAATTCCCGTTGCTGCGTTAAAAGAAATCGCTGCACTTAGTGGTGTTGCGGAAATTGTGTATAACAATCCCGGCAAGGCCGAGTTGAGCAATCAGGTGCAATCATTGGGTGCCGATACCTGGTGGGCATCGGGTTTTGATGGCGGTGTGTGGGATGTGGGCGTGCTGGATTCCGGCGTGTTAGATACCCACGATGCACTTAAAAGCCATACTTTTTACGAAAACTACGCCACCAACGGCAATCACGGGACGGGCGTTGCTTGTATGTATGCCAGTACTAACGCAACCCACAAAGGTCTCGCCTTTGGTTTGAACGCGATATTAGTCGACAACGCAGGTGATGATGCCACCACTATGGCGGGCGCCGATTGGATGTTGCGCACGGCGGGCGATGATCCGGAAGTCATCAACTATTCCTGGGGTAACGGCAATGCCACGGGGAATGATTGGCATCCGCTCTCACGCTTTGTTGATGGCGTGGTATTTGACTACGCTACTACCTGGGCGAAATCAGCCGGTAATCAGGGCGTTGGCACTAACACCATGACCGTGCCGGGCAATAATTACAACGGCCTCACCGTCGCCAATATGTTCGACAACAACACAGTTAGCCGTAGCGACGACGTGATCTGGTTTGAAAGCAGCCGTGGCCCAACCGTCGATGGCCGCAAAAAGCCCGACCTTGCAGCGCCCGGTGAGCAGACCATGACCTGCAACAGCTCAGGTGGTTACTCCAACCTTGGTGGCACCAGCTCGGCGGCACCTAAAGTCGGTGCAGCATCTTTATTGTTGATGGATGGCGGTAACTGGGACCCACGCGCAATCAAAGCAGTGTTGATCAATACGGCGGATTCCTGGGAAGACAACAACACCGATACCGCTGCCGATGACGCGGCTAAAACCGGCAAGGAGTGGAACAAAACCTACGGTTGGGGCTATCTGGATTTGTGGCACGCGCATTTCCATCGCAACGATTATTTCTCACACAGTGTGAAACCCAAAAACCAAACGGGCAGTTACAAGCTCTACAAAGGCCAGATGTTTAATGGCGATAAAGCTACGCTGGTGTGGGAGCGCGATGTGGATTACAACAATGCCGCAACACCAACGACATACCGCAACTTGTCGGATTTGGATTTAAAACTCTATGCCGAAACGACTAATGTGCAATTGGATTCTGACACCACCGTGAAAGACAATGTCCATCAAGTCGCGGCGAGTGCCAGCCAGAAAGCGG
>NZ_JBRFPI010000172.1:0-364 GCF_053579595.1 Cellvibrio sp. | reverse complement strand
TTTACGCCTACAGCTCATCGTTTGATGGTGCCAGCAGCGAGCCATACACCTTGGCAACCGAAGAAAATTTTGCGCTTGCCAGCGGCCCTGCTTTCACCAATACGATTACTGCACCCGCGAGTGTGATTCGCAATTTTAATTTCACTTACTCGGTTGCAGTAAAAAATACCGGTGATCTGGATGCGCACAATGTCAACGTAAAAATCAATTTGCCCGCAGGCTTTACGCTGGTATCCGGTGCGGTAACCCAAAACACCGGCACTATCGCGGATGGTGCAACCAAAACGGTGAGCTGGACAGTGAAGGCTCCCAATCTGGTGACTACGGCTAGAAACGGCGTGACCACTACCAGTATTTCCTTCGG
>NZ_JBRFPI010000171.1:0-9267 GCF_053579595.1 Cellvibrio sp. | reverse complement strand
CCCCCAGAGCACCGTACTCGGGCTTTTTCTCGGCAATCGCAATACCGGCAATCAATACACCTGCCCCCATCAAGACATTCTGGGTTTGCTGTTGCGCGCCGTGGCGCGCGGCGGCGTGCACAATTTCGTGTCCCATCACAGCGGCGAGCTGGGCTTCATCTTCCAAATACACTAACAGGCCACGGTTAATCGCGAGCTTGCCACCGGGCATCGCCCAGGCGTTGGGTACATCGTTATTGAGCACCACAAATTCGTAGGGCAGGTTGGGGCGATCGCTCACCGCGGCGAGCTTTTTGCCCACCTGCTGCACATATGCTGTCAAACCGGGATCAACCACATATTGACCGCCCTGGGATTGTTGCGCGGGTACATAATTTTGCGCGCCGGATGCAATCTCCTGCTCGGGCGACATCAGCGAGACCTGGCTTTTACCGGTCACCGGGTTGACCACACAGCCGGTCAGTGACCATGCGAGGGCACTGATAGCGAGAATTGGGGAAAGTAATTTCATAACAGGACTCCTTGAGACAGAGGCGGCTATAATGCCACATCTTTTTTACCACACGACTTTTAATACAAGGTGAACGTTTTTCGATGAAATCCCTGCAAGTAATTGAGCTTTTTGCCGGTATCGGCGCCGACGGCAAACCGATTGTCGAGCAACTCCATGTGCGCGAACTGGAGGACGGCAATTTCCAACTGGTGCAATCGCCCGCGTTTGCCAAGGGTCTGGCCAGCGGCGATGTAGTCAAAATGCTCCCCGACACACGCGAGTTTGATCTGGTACAGCGCAGCGGCAACCTGAGTGTGCGCGTGTTTAGCCGCAACGATATCCAGGCGCTGGGCGATGTGCTCACGGCAGAGCTGGAAAAACTGGGCGGTGAACTGGACCGCGAAACCCCGCGTATGTTGGTCTACTCCATCCATGTGAGCTGTGGTTTCAGTGCGATTGAAAGCATACTCAACGAATATGTCGGGCGCGATGGCCAAAGCGCGTGGATGTACGGCAACGTTTACGATCCTGCCGACGGCGAAACCCCGCTCAATTGGTGGCTGGATCTACTCAAACCTGAATAGCGTTTTACTTCACTCGTCGATATCGAACCCAATTTATGCTGCACCTTATTTCGCCCGCAAAAACCCTGGATTTTGAAACACCACCCAAGATTGCCGAATTCACCCAGCCACAATTTCTCGATCACTCGCAAGAGTTGATCAAGGATTTGCGCCAGCTGACGCCGCCGCAAGTTTCCGAGCTGATGAGCGTCAGCGAAAAGCTGGGGGAGTTAAATGCGCAGCGTTTCCTGGAATGGCAATTACCCTTTACACCGACTAACGCCAAACAAGCCGTGTTAGCGTTTAAGGGCGATGTGTATACCGGGATGGAGGCGGAAAAATTCTCCAAAGCCAATTTCACTTTTGCGCAACAACATTTGCGTATCCTTTCAGGTCTGTACGGTTTACTGCGCCCGCTCGATCTGATCCAGCCCTACCGCCTGGAAATGGGCACCAGTTTCGCCAATGCACGCGGCAAAAACCTGTATCACTTTTGGGGCGACATCATCACCGACCAACTGAATCAGGAATTGGATACGCAGAAAGAGCGGGTGTTGGTGAACCTTGCCTCTAACGAATACTGGAGTGTGGTGAATACCAAAAAATTACATGCCGAAGTAATTACGCCGGTGTTTAAAGATTGCAAAAACGGCCAGTACAAGATCATCAGCTTTTTCGCCAAAAAAGCGCGCGGCATGATGAGTGCCTACATCATTAAAAATAAAATCAAAAAAGCAGAACAGATTAAAGGGTTTGATGCAGCAGGCTATTACTACGACGAGCGCAGTTCATCGCCGAAGGAGTGGGTTTTCTTGAGAGAAGAGAGTTGAGTGAAGAGAGTCAAGTAAAGAGCAGGCTTGAACCACCTGCTCTTGAGCTAAATGATTATTTTTGCCGCTTTAATACGGCCACAACTCCGCTGGCTGCGCCCATACCAAGCGGGCAAATACTTATCAGCTCCCAGCCTTCGCGCCCGAGCGCATCGAGCTGCTGATTAAACAAATCAACATCCAGTGTTCCAAAAAAAGAGCTTCGCATTTTAAAAGAAAGTGTTTTGTATTCCCAACGCATTATTCGTCCTCTTGTAGTGGTTGTTCGTTATCAATTTGCTCTAGATCAGTGATGACTTTTTGGATCAATTTCACACGCCCGCTTTTGACCAGCGCATCGCGCAACACAAATTCAATTTGCGCATTCAGGCTGCGCAAGTCATCGTCAGCCCAGCGCTGCATGGCGGCGATAACCTGTTCGTTAATGCGCAGCGGAAAGGATTTTTTTGTCACGCGCTATCACCTTTAGTTACGAGTAAAGTGTGCCTGTATTGATCACCGGCTTTGCTTGCTGATCACCGCAGAGCACAATCAATAAATTGCTCACCATCGCCGCTTTGCGCTCGCCATCCAATTCCACCACACCCTGCACTTTTAATTGATCCAGCGCATCGGCCACCATACCCACAGCGCCCTGAACAATAATTTTGCGCGCGGCGAGCACCGCACTCGCCTGCTGCCGCTGCAACATGGCCTGTGCAATTTCCGGCGCGTAGGCGAGGTGACTTAACCGAGCTTCGAGGACATCCACTCCCGCTTTTTGCAAGCGATCCTGCACTTCGCTTTTTAATTTCAGGGCGATGGCATTGGAGTCGCTGCGCAGCGACAGACGTTCGTCGTCGGTATCGTGTTCATAGGGGTAGCTGGTCGCCAGGTTGCGCAGCGCTGCTTCGCTCTGGATGGTGACGTAGTTTTCATAGTCATCCACTTCAAATACGGCTTCAGCTGTGTCTACCACGCGCCACACAATCACCGCCGCGATCTCAATCGGATTGCCGTTGGAATCGTTCACCTTCAAACGCCCGGATTCAAAATTGCGCACACGCAAGCTAACCGATTTTTTACTGTAAAGCGGGTTGGCCCAGCGCAGACCGTTGTTACGATCGGTGCCTGCGTACTGCCCAAACAATTGCAGCACCTTGCCCTGGTTGGGTTGCACCATGTAAAACCCGAACCAACAAATAAAAACCACAATGGCGGCCAGTATTGCAATTGCCTTCATAGCGCCCGGCATAAACACAGCGCCCGCGACGCTGAGTATTTGCAGTGCCAACAAGACGACCAACAGCAAATAACCTGACCCGCTGCGTGCTTCAACTTCATGGACCATGACTTTCTCCTTTAGTGTTTTTCGAATCACATACTTGATATCATTTAGATATCAATTTAATACTGCTTTTATCCAAAGTAAAGAGCAGAGAAAACAAAATCTCATCAAACCAGACGATGACTGAGACAACCCCATAAACAAACAGGCCGATGGTATTCACCATCGGCCTGTTTGTTGGTTGCCTTCTAAACAGTGAGGATTATTGGCAGACAGATCCTGTAATCACCGGAATTTCAGCCGTGCCAGAGTGAGTACCCTGGAAGCCGAACTCCACAGACTGCCCTGGTTGAATTGTGCTGTTCCAGCTCAGGTTAGTTGCCGCGTAAGGATTGCTGCCGGTGACAGTGGCGTTCCAGGTGCCGCTTAAACGGGTGTTGCCCGCATAAGTCCAACTCACATTCCAGCCATTGATTGCGCTGGTGCCTCTATTGGTGATGCGGATAGCACCGGTAAAACCTGCGCCCCAGTTATTGCTCACGATGTAGCTGCAGTTGCCACCATTGGTTGCGGTGCTACTGGCGATACTGCTTGCCACACTGGATGTAGCCCGACTGCTTGCTGGCGTAGAGCTCGCCGGTATCGAGCTGGCAGGAGTACTGCTGCGCGATGAACTGCTCAGCGCCACCGATGAGGCTGGTCGGCTGGAGGCGGCAATGCTGGAACTGCTTACTGGCGTTGTGGCATTGGGGTTGGTGCCAACGAAATACAGATCCGGCGCTGCCGGTGTTGCCATGCCGTCGCCAAGGAAGAAGCTGGTGTGCGGCGGTTGGTTGTAACCCACATTTTGCCAGGCGATAGCGGTGCGATACTGGGTATCGTGCATCAGCGTGCGCAGCTTGTGGGTGGTCGGGGTCGGGGTGCTGAAAATCAACAATTGGCTGTTGTTTTCGTGACGCCAGATCACCTCTTCACGCCAGTCGCCGAGCAGGTCGGCTGACAAACCGGGGGTGGATTTGGTGCTGTTGTTGGACGCCGCACCGTAGTTGTACGCGGTGAGCAAACGCGAGCTATTGCTACTGTTGTAGTTCCATTTATCGATCATGGTGTTGTTGAGTTGTTCGCGCAGCAAATCGCCATCCCACCAGGCCGCAAAGTTGGTCGATGCCGGTTTACTGGTGGTGATCTGGCCACCGATGGCGCTGTTGATGCCGCCTGCGCTCGCCCAACTTTCGGCTCCGGCTGTACGTGGATCTATGTCCATAATCACGCCGCGTCCGATATCGCCACCGCCCTGAAAGCCCCAGATGATTTGTCCGGTTTTGGCGTCGTGCATCTCTACCCCGTTATTACCGTAGCTGGAGGGTGATTCGTGCACCATAAATACTTCCAAATCAGGGCGACTGGGCAGGAAGTCGGACAGGTGCAAGGCAACGCCATGGCCAAGACCGGTGGAGTACATCAGGGTGCCGTTGTCATTGATGGTGGCGGCGCCGTAGACGATCTCATCTTTGCCGTCCTGATCCACATCGCCCACCGTCAGGCTGTGCGCGCCCTGGCCAGCAGCGGCGCCATTGCCACTGGCGGTGCTGTCAAACGTCCAGCGGCGGGTCAGTTGACCGTTGCGCCAATCCCAGGCGACCAATACGGCACGGGTGTAATAACCGCGGGCAAAGACCAGGCTTGGGCGGGTGCCATCCAAATAGGCAACGCCAGCGAGGAAGCGGTCCACGCGGTTGCCGTAACTATCGCCCCAACTGCTGACTGTGCCGCGCGCGGGTAGATAATCCGTCGATGCCATGGCGACACCAGTCTGGCCATTAAACACGGTGAGATATTCGGGGCCAGTGAGGATATAACCGCTGGCATTGCGGTAGTCAGTATTGGCATTGCTGCCGCCTTGCACGGTACCCGCCGCATCGCGCGTGCCCGGTGCGGTTTTCATCGCCACTTCAGCTTTTCCGTCACCGTCCAGGTCGTAAACCATAAACTGGGTGTAGTGGGCGCCCGCGCGGATGTTTTTGCCCAAGTCGATGCGCCACAAACGCGTGCCATTCATTTCATAGGCATCGACAATGACGTTGCCGGTATAGCCACTTTGCGAGTTGTCTTTGGCGTTGGATGGGTCCCATTTAACGACGATTTCATATTCACCGTCGCCATCCAGATCACCCACGCTCAGGTCATTGGGTGAGTAGGTATAGGCTTCGCCGCTCGGTGTAGTGCCGCCGTTAGGGCGGTTGAGGTTGACTGCCAAATAGGGGTTGGCCCAGGTGGCTTTGGCAGGGTTGGCCGCCAGTTCGGTGCCATTAATGACTGCGCGTACGGTGTAAGCCGCACTGGTAGTGCCACTGGTATCCAGATAGTTAGTGCTGTTGGTGATGGGCGATGCAGTGACCTTGCTGCCATTGCGATAGACGTTAAAACTGATATTGGCCGGGTCATTACCCAACATCCGCCAGCTGATTAACACGCCGCTGCCGGAGGGGAGTGCGACTACCCCGCGATCCAGATACTCCGCTTGCCGGGCGGCAAAGCTGGGTACCGCCATAATGCCGGTCAGCCCGGCGCACAAACATGCCAATAAGGTTTTGCGCAGCCAGGGCTGCGGATGACGTTTGACCATGATGGTTCTCGCTCATTATTCGTAGTGATAATCATGAGGCTTGCACCTGCGGCGCCAAGGCGCGTAGCTATGGCGATGAGGTAGTAAGCCCCTGCGTCAGGTTTTCGGGTATTGCGACACTTTGCCGAGCGTCAGGTACAGCATGTTTTATTAAAATTATGGGATCGGGCGCTCCGCTGGAGAGATCCGGTTTGGGGGCCGGAAGCGGGTCTGGCTAGAGTATATAAATCGGATTTATATGGAAGGCTTATTTAGCGACAAATGCGACTTGGGTGGTGCTTGGTTGCACAAAATGAGAAACCGGTTACAAGGTTTTTTCTCATACAAAGTAAAGATTTCATCAATGAATAGAATACTGCGGAATTATTGCAGGCCTCCGCTGCAAGAGGCCTGCATGTTGGAACGCACAGATGATCGGTTGATGCGCGTTTAAACGACGGCGTGCGCCGACCAGCGCTCCAGCAAAATCGCCTGGGCATCGACCAGCTCCGCACCTTCCTGGACTTGGCAGGGCACATAGCTGCCATCTTCCTGCAATAACCAGGCGTGGGTGTTGTCGGCGAGGTAGAGGTGCATATCTTCCAAAATACGGTCGCGGATTTTTTTGTGTTTGATTGGGAAGCAGGTCTCTACGCGATGGAACATATTGCGCAGCATCCAGTCGGCACTCGAACAAAATAATTCCGGGTTGCCGTTATTTTCAAAATAAAACACGCGATGGTGTTCGAGGAAGCGGCCGATAATCGAGCGCACGCGGATATTTTCTGACAGGCCCGCAACACCCGGGCGCAGCTGGCAAACACCGCGCACGATCAAATCGATCTGCACACCGGCTTGCGATGCGGCGTAAAGTTCGTTCACCAATTCTTCATCGTAGAGCGCATTCATTTTGGCGATGATGCGCGCCGGTTTGCCCTGCTCCGCATGTTCTTTTTCTGTGCGGATGCGTTTCACCATGCCTTTGTGCAAGGTGAAAGGCGCGTATAAAAGCGCTTCCATTTTGGACGCTTTGCCCATGCTTGATAATTGCAAAAAGATGCGGTACACATCTTCGCCGATATCTTTGTCGGAGGTGAGCAAACCGTAATCGGTATAAATTTTACTGGTGCGCGGGTGATAGTTACCGGTGCCCAAGTGCACGTAGTAGCGCAGCTTGCCAGTTTCGCGGCGCGCGACCAGGATCATCTTGGCGTGGGTTTTAAAACCCACCACACCGTAGATCACATGAATACCAAAACGTTGCAAGCGCTCCGCCAGTGCCACGTTTTGCTCTTCATCAAAACGCGCGCGCAATTCCACAATCGCAGTCACTTCTTTACCGGCTTTGGCGGCGGCGACCAGTGCATCCACAATGGGTGAATTGGAGCCGGTGCGATACAAGGTTTGTTTAATCGCCAACACATTCGGGTCGGCGGCGGCTTCGCGCAAAAAATCTACCACGCCCTGAAATGAATCAAACGGGTGATGAAGCAAAATATCTTGCTTCTGCAACACTTCAAAATAGGAGTTGGTGCGCTTGGGCAGTTTGGGCATGGCTTGCACAAAGGGTTTGAAATAATGCGCAGCATCTTTGACCAAATCAAACAAATCGCCGTAGCGATTTAAATTCACCGGCCCATTAATCCGGTACAAATCGCGCTCTTTAATTTCGCAGCGCTGCAATAAAAATTGCTCCAGTTCAGCGGGGCAAGTGTCGGTAATTTCCAGACGCACTTCATCGCCGTATTGGCGATAGGCCAGCTCACCTTGTACGGCGCGCAATAAATCGTCGGTCTCTTCTTCGTCGAGAAAAATATCCGAGTTGCGCGTGAGACGGAATTGATAGCTTTCCATCACGGTCATGCCGACAAATATTTCGGCCATAAAAAAATGGATGATGGAGGAGATAAATACAAAGTTGCGCCCGTTAATACTCAGCGCTTCGGGCAATTCAATAATGTGCGGCAGCGAGCGCGGCACCTGCACAATCGCGCGGCCGGAGTTGCGGCCGAAGGCGTCTTTGCCATCGAGCCGGACAATAAAATTCAAACTCTTGTTGAGGATGCGCGGAAATGGATGCGCAGGGTCAAGCCCGATCGGGCTGAGCACAGGCAGTACATCGGACAAAAAAATGTGCTTAAGGTACTGAATTTGCTCCTGACTCCAATCTTCGCGACGCAATACTTGAATTCCCTGTTCGCGCATGGACGGGAGCAATTCGCTGTTGAGTATGCGGTACTGCTCGGCCACCAATTCATGGGCGCGCAGGGAAATTTCATTCAGGGTTTGGGTTTGGGTCAAGCCGTCTGGTCCCTGTGTGGGTGGCGCGTTGCGCTCGAGTATTTCTACCAAGCCGCCTACACGCACTTCAAAAAATTCGTCGAGGTTGGTTGAAAAAATACACAGGAAGCGCAGCCGTTCCAACAGCGGCAAACTGCGGTTGTAGGCTTGATGAAGGACGCGTTTGTTAAATTCGAGCAGACTCAGCTCGCGATTGAAATAGGCGTTAGACACCTTGTACCTCGTTAACCGATTTGTGTTTAGCCAATAATTCGCGCCAGATTATGTCAATCATGTGACAGAAATAAGACAGCAGTTGCCTGGTGCTAACACTAGCAAAGTTTTGGGTGCAAGAGTGGGCTTAGTGCAAAAAGCGGGAATAAGGAGCGTGGGGATCGAGGGAGACCTTGGGCAAGCACCCAAGGTCTGAAGACGATTAGTTGCACTTATATACATCAAAACTCTGGCGGCCATCTTTTACCAAACTTGCTGGCACTATGGTGTCGCCGCCAAATTGGGTGGCCTCATTGCGTGCAAGGTTAGTCAGTTCAGTCGCCACTTTTTCAGGTGAACGCTTCATCGAACCTACAAAGTTATCTTTTACTTTGACATTCACGGTGCGCACTTTTTCGCAGTTGCGTACGTTGGCGGCATTGGCAACAGCTACGCTGGCACCTTGCTCACTCACTTTTACCCAGCTACAAGCACTGGTCAGGCTGACGATGGCGGCTAACAGGAGAGTGGTTTTTTTCATGGATAATTTTCCTCAGAAATGATTAATCAATAATCAGGGGACAAAAAACTCGCGGCTACACTAATCCCATAGCGGCCGAGTTGCAAGCCGCGGCGATCGGCGTGCCGCCGGTGTAATGTGCAGTAATAATTATTTTTGGTAATCGCGCCCATGAGTAGTATCTTTGGCGAGCATCTACTTACTTCGCGTGAGTGGATTTTGCTGCAACCCTGATAGTCGCACAACCAACATAAGAAGTTTACCGATAGGAAAATCGCTAAAGAGGAGTTAACCCTATGGGCGCATTAAAAACCGGCCTGAGTCATTTATTTTCCCGACGCAGTTTATGGCGGCTGACCAAGCTGCTGATTATTCTCGCCATCCCTATGGGGATAAGCCTCCTGATCGGCAAGATCTACCAAAACTGGGACGATGATCCGGAACGCGGCGCGATTGCCATTGAAAACGGCGCCTTTGGCGAAAACTATTCCACACC
>NZ_JBRFPI010000170.1:0-9308 GCF_053579595.1 Cellvibrio sp. | reverse complement strand
TGCCGCCGATGCTACCGCTGCACTTGATTTACTTGCCAACCCTGATCATTCCCTTCCCGATTTAATCATCACTGATCTGCGTATGCCTAATGGCGATGGTTTGCAGCTGCTGCAGCTATTACATGATCGCCATCCTTCGCTGCCGGTGATTGTTATCTCTGGCGCCGGCGTGATGAATGATGTGGTAACCGCGCTGCGGTTAGGCGCGCGCGATTATTTGATAAAACCGGTGGTCGATTTGGAGGTGCTAGTCCACTCGATCAACAAGGTGCTCGACCAACAGGATTTGGAAGAGGAAAACCAGCGCTATCGAATTCAATTGGAAGATGCTAATCGGGAGTTAAAGGAAAATCTGCGTGTGCTTGAGCGCGACCAGATTGCCGGGCGACGGGTGCAGCGCCGTTTGATGCCTTCGGGCTTCACAACTGAAGAAGGTTATACTGCTGCCCATACCATTGTTCCATCCCTGTTCCTCAGCGGCGATTTTGTTGATTACGCCCACATCAAAAAACGCTATCTCGCATTTTATTTGGCCGATGTCTCAGGGCATGGCGCTTCTTCCGCATTCGTCACCATATGGCTCAAACACCTGGTTAGCCGTATGGTGCGTGAAGAGGGGTTGTTTGGTGACGAAAACTCTTTTGCGCAAGGCGCAGATATTATGTTGCGTCAGATCAATCGTGAACTACATGACACACGCCTTAGCCATCATCTCACGCTTTTTGTGGGAGTAATCGATACTGTTACCCATCAAATGCATTACGTTGTGGCTGGTCATTTGCCGATGCCCATTTTGCTCACCGATACTGGCGCCGAATATTTGACTGGGCGCGGCAAGCCGGTCGGCATTTTTAAGGAAGTTAACTGGGAGGTTTACGAGCGGCAGTTACCAGAGAAATTTGCTTTGGTCTGTTTTTCTGACGGCGTATTGGAAACCTTGCCACAAACGGAGTTACAAGACAAAGAAGCCCATTTATTAAAACTAATTGCTTCAAGTAGTGGCAGTTTGGATTCTGTCTGTAATACTTTAGTTATAAAAGAAGTTCGCGATAACCCGGATGACATTGCAGTCTTGTCCATCGCCCGAGGTGTTAGTTGATGAAAGCCGGCCAGATTTTAGTTGCCGACCACAATGGGGTCTATGTGATCAAAATGGTAGGCGACGTACGCCTGACATTGTGTATCTCCTTTGATCAATTTATTGATGCTATGTTCAAGAGTGAGAGTTTTACCTCAGTACTCTTTGATCTCTCTGAGGCTGAGGCTATCGATAGCACTACATTGGGGCTGATGGCGAAAATCTCTATCCTGGGACAAGAACGGCGCGGCATTACGCCGGTGATTTTGGCGAGCAATCCCAGTATTCAGCGTATTTTGCAGACGATGGGGTTTGGCGATATTTTCACGATTGTCGATAAATTGGATGCACCAATGTTAGCTGGGCAGCCACTGAATTGTATTAATTGCAATGAGCAGGAAGTAAAAGAAAAAGTACTGGAGGCGCATAAAATTTTGATGGGGCTAAATGCCAGTAACGCCGACACTTTCCGCAATTTGGTCAATATGCTAGAAAGCTGCTAATACCCTCCCTTTATTTGAACGCTGCATTAATTTCTGCGCTTAACAAACTCGCCTTAACCAGGCTTTTGGCGCGTATAAATTCGGTGTGTGGCACATAAATCAAATCGGCCACTTTGCGAATAATATAATCCTCGTATTTATCCAGATTGCCATCGGCATAGGCCATTTCCCACATGGCTTTCATCAGCTTAAATTTCTCTTCTGTTGTGCAATACTGATTAATCAGCTGGGTAAATTGATGCAGTGATGTTGCGTGGTTAGATTCGTTTTTAGCGAGGCTAATAAGCTCTGTCAGTTCGTCATTTGATAGCGAAAATTTGCGCTCAAGAATGACCGCAAGGTTGTTCATTTCCGCTTCGGAAAATTGATGGTCAGCCATTGCAACTTCAACCAGCAACGCGGCTACCGCCAATTGTTTTTGGTGATCAGATAATACGGGCGAACTGCCACCTGCAGGTTGCAGGTGGCGCTCGATAAAGCGCGAGAGTTTATTGAGCACGGGCTTTCAACAAATTCTCAAGATTGATCTGGTCTTTCACAAAACCGCGAATGCCTTCAGCCAGTTTTTCGGTCGCCATAGCATCCTGATTCAAGCCAAAGCGGAAGCTTGTTTCAGTTTCGATGCGTTTGGCAATTGCTTCACCCGTGTTGTCAGGCGATAAAACGCGTTTCAATTCGTTTTTGTCCTGTTCCAACTCTTGCAGCAATTGTGGACTGATGGTCAGGCGATCACAGCCAGCCAGTGCTTCGATTTCGCCAATATTACGGAAGCTTGCGCCCATCACTACTGTTTTGTAACCGTTTTGTTTGTAGTAATTGTAAATATGGCGCACAGACACTACACCCGGATCTTCTTCAGCGGTGTATTCTTTTTTGTCAGTATTGGCTTTGTACCAATCCAGAATACGACCCACAAATGGAGAGATCAAAAACACACCTGCATCTGCACAGGCAGCAGCCTGGTTAAAACCAAACAGCAAGGTGAGGTTGCAATTGATACCTTCTTTTTCCAGCACTTCAGCAGCTCGAATACCTTCCCAGGTAGAAGCGAGTTTGATCAGAACGCGTGATTTATCAACACCACCTTTTTCATAAAGGCTGATGAGTTCGTGGGCTTTGGCAATAGAGGCTTTGGTATCGAACGACAGGCGTGCGTCGACTTCGGTTGAAATGCGGCCGGGAACGATTTTTAAAATTTCCAAGCCAATACCCACTGCCAGATGGTCGCAAGCAGCGCTTAATTGTTGCGCGCTATTGGTGATGCCTTTGCTGGCATCGATCGATGCCGTGAGCAAATTCTGGTATTGCGGCATTTGCGCAGCCTTATATACCAGTGATGGGTTAGTGGTGGCATCCAGCGGTTTGTACAGGCGGATGGCTTCGATGTCGCCGGTATCGGCAACTACATCGGTAAATTTCTTCAGTTGTTCAAGTTTGCTAGTCACAGTGGTAATCCTATCTCTGAAAGTACAAGTGGTTGATCTTCGTTTTATTGCCGTCAGATATATTATAGTCGTTATGACTTTATGCGGAAAGCAGTCATTTTTTATAAGCTGATAATTCAATAGTGTCGGAGGCCTTAAGCATTCCCGGCGTCAACTGTATTTGCTAATGGTAACTCATTTAATACAGCAAGGGCGCGCTCAAGCACCTCAATTCCTGCATCGGTTTTATGCGCCTGTTCGCTGATAATCCGGCGGAATTGGCGCGCGCCCGGCAGACCTTGGTAGAGCCCCAGAATATGGCGGGTCAGGTGATTAAGCCGCGTTCCTTTGGCCAATTCTTCAGTGCAATACTGAATAAATTTTTGCATGACCTCAGCGCGGCTCACCACGGGCTTGTCGATTCCGTAAATCTGTTGATCGACCTGCGCGAGAAGATAAGGGTTGCTATAGGCTTCGCGCCCGATCATCACTCCATCCACATGATCCAGCAGGCTTTTGCTTTGCTCCAAGGTGGTGATGCCGCCATTGATGATGATATTTAAGTGCGGGAAATCCTGTTTCAGCTGATACACCTTGTCGTACTGCAGTGGTGGAACTTCGCGATTCTCCTTGGGGCTTAGACCTTTTAACCAGGCTTTGCGCGCATGGACGATAAACGTGTGACAGCCGGTTTCGGCGATAGTGCTGACAAATTTAACGAGGCCTTCATAGTCGTCCATATCATCAATACCGATGCGGTGTTTGACGGTGACAGGGATTTTGACGGCGTTTTGCATAGCGGCGATACAATCGGCAACCAGCTCGGGCTCTGCCATCAAGCAGGCGCCAATCATGCCATTTTGTACGCGATCACTCGGGCAGCCGCAGTTGAGATTCACCTCATCGTATCCCCAATCTTCTGCAATACGGGCACATTCGGCGAGGGCGATGCGATCGCTGCCGCCTAATTGCAATGCCAGCGGATGTTCGCAAGCGTTGTAATCCAGAAACCGCGATTTGTCACCGTGCAGGAGCGCGCCAGTGGTAACCATCTCCGTGTAAAGCACTGCTTCTTTGGTCAGCAAGCGCCAAAATGTGCGGCAGTCAGAGGTTGACCACTCCATCATGGGAGCCAAGGTAAAACGACGATCAAGAGTTTGGGCTGAAGTCATTAGTTGGTGGAATTCTGCTGCGAGGGAAATAAAAATGCGGCCATGGCCGACAGGTGTTTTATGATAACGATATTTACTTCCTGCTGCACGGTAAACTGCAGTTCATTGCATTGGATAACTTCTCTATGTCACTAACCCATATAGATTCCCAAGGGCACGCCAGTATGGTGGATGTCTCGGAAAAACCTGCCAGCGTACGCGAGGCGCGCGCCTTTGCGCGAATCTTGATGAGGCCGGAGACGTTGGTGCAAATTAAAGCCAATAGTCTTAAAAAAGGTGATGTACTTGCAGTTGCACGTATTGCTGGAATTCAAGCAGCAAAAAAATGTGCGGATTTGATTCCCCTTTGTCATCCATTGGCGTTGAGTAAGGTCGCAGTAGATTTTGTAATTGATGACCAGCATTCCACCGTGGAAATTACCAGCTATTGCAAACTCACCGGGCAAACGGGCGTTGAGATGGAAGCGCTGACGGCAGCCAGCATTGCCGCATTAACGATTTACGATATGTGTAAAGCTGTCGATATGGAAATGGTCATTGAGCAGGTTTGCCTGCTGGAAAAATCTGGCGGTCGGCGTGGGCATTATCTTAGGGGAGAGAGTGAGCAATGATCCGGGTTTTATTTCTGGCCCAACTGCGCGAGCAATTGGGCGCTGCTGAGTTACAAGTTGTGGCTGAAGATGTTGTTAGCATCGCTACCCTCAAACAATACCTTGTGGCTGGTCATCCGCATTGGGAACAATTTCTTTCCAATAGCAAACTGCTAGTCGCGGTAAATCACCAATATGCAAAAGCTGATGTGGCACTAAAAACAGGTGATGAAGTTGCTTTTTTCCCACCTGTTACCGGAGGCTGATATGTCTTTTTCGATTGCAGTGCAAACGCAGGATTTTGATATCGGGCACGAGTATGCTGAATTGGTTGCAGGTGATACTGCTGCAGGTGCAGTGGTTTTTTTTGTGGGGCGGGTGCGCGATATGAATCATGCGCGCGATGTAAAAAGTATGTCGCTCGAACATTATCCCGGCATGACAGAAAGTATTTTGCAGAACATTCTGGATGAAGCTAAAGCGCGTTGGGAATTAATTGCTGCACATATCGTGCATCGCGTTGGTGAATTGCAGGTTGGGGATCAAATTGTGTTTGTCGGTACTACTAGTGCACATCGTGAACATGCATTTCAGGCCGCAGAGTTCTTGATGGATTTTTTAAAAACGCAGGCGCCTTTTTGGAAAAAGGAGCTAACTACTCAAGGGGCTGTGTGGGTTGAAGAAAATGTTAAGGATGTTGATGCAAGTAAGCGTTGGTGAGTCTAATTGTTATATTTGATTCAAAAAAATGGGCGCTAGGGCGCCCATTTTTATTATCGGAAAATTACAAATGTGCTGGCTCTGAAGCCGGAGCAGTTTTGTAGATCCCGGCGTATTTAATACCGAAATACATGATGTACAAATAGCAGGCAGCAGGCAACAAGAAGGAGATTTGCAAGCCAAAGGTATCGGCTAAAGCACCTTGCAGTAAAGGCACTAACGCGCCACCAACAATCGCCATACACAAAACGCCAGAACCTTGGCCAGTGAATTTGCCGAGGTTGTGCAATGCCATGCTGAAAATGGTTGGGAACATAATAGAGTTAAACAAACCCACCGCTATAATCGCCCACATGGCCAGCTTACCTTCAGTGAAGGTTGCGGTTAATACTAGCAATACAGCGCAGATGCAGTTGAATGCCAGGGTTTTGCCTGGGCTGATATAACGCATGACTGCAAAACCAATAAAACGGCCAATCATTGCACCACCCCAGTAATAACTTACCAAATGTGCTGCGTCGGCTTCTTTCAGACCGGCAATATTTTCTTCGCCAAAAAAGTTAATCAACAAGCTGCCGATCGCGACCTCTGCACCAACATATAAAAATATACCGATTGCACCCAGTACCAAATGTTTATGTGAGAGCGCAGATTCTTTGTTGGAGGCCATATCCCCTGAGACACCAGGTTCGTCCTCGTGTTGAATTTTTGGCAATTTGGCAAAGGCAAAAAATAATGCCAAGCCAAGTAATGCAGCAGCAAGTGCAAGATAGGGGCCTTGAACAGATGCCGCTTCTTTTGCGCGGTATTCAGCAACTTCTGCTGCGGGTAATAAATTGAGTTGGTCGGCCGTTAACACCGCACCGCCCAGAATTAAAATCCCACCCAACCACGGGGCAATGGTAGTGCCTAAGGAATTAAATGCTTGAGTCAGTGTTAAGCGGCTGGATGCGGTTCTGGCTGGGCCAAGCACCGTTACATAGGGGTTCGCAGCAACTTGTAAAATAGTAATGCCGGAGGCAAGTACAAATAATGCAAGGAGAAAAATAGCATAGCCACTGGTTGCTGCAGGATAAAACAATGCGCAACCTGACGCGGCGATAATCAAACCGGCTACTGCACCGTTCTGGTAACCCAGTTTTTTGATGAGCGCACCGGCAGGTAGAGAAATAACAAAGTAGGCGCCGAAGAAGCAAAATTGCACAAGCATTGCCTGGGTGTAACTCAGGGTGTAAACACTTTTCAGATGTGGAATCAAAACATCATTCATTGATGTTAAAAGGCCCCACATAAAAAACAGAATGGTGATGATAATCAGGGGTACAGTGTTGTTACCTGCGTCCACCGAGCTGTGTTGCGTTGATGAGCCTTGCGGAATGCTGGCCATGGTTCTACCTCTTGTTATAAAAATGGTCTGTCGTTGTCGTGGTCTTAAATTGACGATTGCCGATTAAAAGCGTGCGCCAAGCGCGCGGTACTATAATCCAAGCCTATAAGGCTGTCACATTGTTTGTTCCCGGTTTACAATCACACGCGCAATATTCTTCTTGTAGTCATTTTGACTCATATTTGTTTGACTCGATATTGACGGATAACTGCGCACGGGCACCCAACCAGAGTGCGCGATAACAATAGCGATAAAAAATCAACCTTGAGGTGAGTACTGTGGCAAAAGCAACCATCGACGACGTGGCCGCTCTGGCGGGCGTATCCATGAAAACAGTGTCGCGTGTTGTCAATAATGAGCCGAATGTTCGCCCTGCGACTCGCGAAAAAGTTGAGGCGGCGATCAGCGCTTTGGATTATCGCCCCAATCAGTCTGCGCGCAGTCTGGCGGGCAACCGCTCTTATTTGCTAGGGCTTATTTACGGTCATCCCAGTGCGCACTATGTGTTGGATATCCAGGAAGGGGTATTGGAAATTTGTCGCCCGCAGCGTTACGAATTACTGGTGCATCCGGCCATTCATCGCGACCCGAATTTGATTAATGAAGTGACCGATATGATTTTGGAGAAGCGGGTTGATGGTGTAATGCTGACGCCGCCGCTATCCGACAATATGAACGTTATCAATTTATTGAAAAAAATGAATATCCCGTTTGTGCGTGTTGCACCGACGGAGAATAAATCGGCATCACCCTACGTTGAAACAAATGATGAAGAAGCATCCTACGATATGACCTGCCAACTTATCGCGTTGGGGCATGCGCGCATCGGGTTTATCTGCGGCCATCCTGATCACCGCGCTATGTCATTGCGCTATGAGGGATATAAAGCGGCCTTGGTGGAAAATGATTTGCCGCTGCTAAAAAATTTGGTAGAGCAGGGCGATAACTCATTTGAATCCGGTGAAATGTGCGGGAAAAAATTGTTGGCGGATGCCCAGCGGCCGACTGCTATTTTTGCGGCGAACGATGATATGGCTGCGGGGGTGATGATGGTTGCCCATCAGATGGGAATTAAAATTCCTGCACAATTATCGGTAGCAGGATTTGACGATACACCTGTTGCACACCAAATCTGGCCGGCCTTGACTACGATTCGTCAGCCTATTCGGCAGATGGCAAAAAAAGCGACCGATTTGTTGCTTAAGCAATTAAAAGGACGCGAGATCCAATTACCTGCCAGTATGCTGAGCTCCAGTATTATTGCGAGAGAATCTACCGGGCCGTTAATTAAGCCCAAAGATAAACATTAATAATTTAATTTAGCACTTCAATAAAAAATGCACCCGAGGGTGCATTTTTTATTGGGAAAAATAGTGAATTATTTTAGTGAGCTTTTAGTTCAGGTGTGTTGTGAATAAGCCACGCGGCAGAGCCAACCAGTGCAGCTTTATCATTCACAATCAATCGAATTGAAATGTCGCTGACATATCCCGCCATAGGACCTTTGTTTTTATAGCGCTCAAGGAAATGGGATTCCGGCAGCAAGCCCATCAGTTTGGGTGTGAGTCCACCACCAATAACAACACCACCGCGTGCACCGACGGAAAGTGCTTTATCTCCTGCTACTTCACCTAATACATCGCAGAAAGTCAGTACGGCTTCGCGGCATAGGGGGTCTTCATTCGCAAGGCCTTTGGTGCTGACATCAGCAGGTGAGTATGGTTTTGCTTCAACACCTGAATTGTGTGCGAGAGCACGATAAAGTGTCACGAGGCCGCCACCTGACAAAATATTTTCGACCGATACGTGACTTTGTTCTTTCAACAGAAATGATTTGATATCCAATTCTTTTTCATTCGTTGGGGCAAAGCTGGCGTGGCCGCCTTCGGTAGGGATAATCTTCCAATTATTTTGGCTGGGAACCAACGCTGCCATACCAAAACCTGTTCCAGGTCCCATCACGACAATTGGTGCGTCAGGATTGGATTTATTGGATTCGTAGAGAGTGACTAATTCATTTTCTTTGAGGAAAGGAACTGCATATGCAAGCGAGGCAAAATCGTTGATGACATGCAGGGTTTTCATTCCCAATTGATCGCGCAGGCCGTGAATTGAAAATTTCCAATTCAAGTTAGTCATGGATGCCTGGCCATTTTCGATTGGGCCGGCAATCGCTAAACAAGCATAATCAGGAACATCAACGCCAAATTTTGCGCAGCATGTCCTAATCATGGTGGCCATATCGACATAGTCGGCACACTTGAGTGTGATTTGGCGCTCTGCGGTGTAATTGATTTGGCCATTTGTGCCGATCTTTTCTGCATCAAATTCGACCAGTCCAAAACGGCCATTGGTGCCGCCGATATCTGCAACCAGTAACAGGCTCATGTGACTCCTCAGCTTCTTTTATAAGAAGATCAAATAGTTATAGGGG
>NZ_JBRFPI010000169.1:4574-9328 GCF_053579595.1 Cellvibrio sp. | reverse complement strand
CGCGAGGATCGAACCTGCACGCGCACACGGCGCGACTCCCTCTCCCCTCAACGGGGAGAGGGCTGGGGTGAGGGGTGAGACCTGAGCTCGGTGTAGCCATAGACGGTGACGTTCACCACTCCCGTTTTTGAAGTTAAATTTCCGGTTAACGCCCAATAAAAAACCCGCCGCAGCGGGTTTTTTATTGCGTGTTTAAGGTCTCAACATTACAACTTATCAAACGCATCCGTTAACAAGCAATCGAAACGACGCGCATCGTATTCCACTACGCGCGCAACATCGTGCGGTTGGATAATATTTTTTTCTGCTGCATCTTTGGCCAGCGCTTCCGTCGTTGCACCGGAAATTTTGCCGCTGTTTTTTGCCTTTAGGAAAGCGTGCCACACAGGTCCCAGAGACAACAGCAGTTGATAAGTGCTTTCCACACGCCCCATTGCATCTTGCGGGTCGTGGCTGACATAGAGATATTGGCCGAGCATTAGCCGCACAGGATTTTCTTCCATAATCAAATCACCCAATTCGCGGATCAAATTGTCATTGGGTTTGTTGACGATTTTGCCGTAAGGCATGGCAATAAAACGAACGATCTTCGCCAGCCATTTAAGCGGGAAGTTATCGGAAAAATCGCGCAGCGCTTCCTGGGCAATAAACAGTGAGCGAGTCAATGCGTATTCGGCATGGGCATCTTCTGCGCGAGTACGCGCATGGGCTGAGTGAAATTTCAAAATCGAACTGGCGATAAACAATTGGCTGTGCACATCGCCCAAACGCGCCGACAATAATTCACGGCGTTTTAGATTTCCACCCAACACACCCAAAGCGATATCGGACATAGAGGCGAGCGCCGCGCTCAATAAGTTGATACGTTGATACCAGCGCTTGCTGAAATCATCAGCATTGGCAGGCACGCTGCTCATACGGCCGCAGAGAAAACCGAGCAATTTGGTGCGCAGCATATTGTTGCAAATGTGGCCGAGATGACTGGTAAACAACTTGTCAAATTTTTTCAGGCCTTCGCTGCCATCTTCCAACTGCATGGCGAGCATTTCTTCAAACAGGAAAGGATGGCAACGCATAGCGCCCTGGCCAAAAATCATCAGCGAGCGCGTCAGGATATTCGCACCTTCCACCGTAATCGCCACCGGCACTGAATGATAAGAAGCCACCAGGAAATTGCGCGGGCCTTTTTGAATGGCGCGACCACCGACGATATCCATCGAATGCTCAACCGATTTACGCATCATTTCCGTTGCATGGTATTTCGCCATAGCAGTCATTACTGCAGGCGCACCGGTTTCCAAACCTTTGGTGACAAATTGACGCATGGCTTCAAGCGCATAACCGCTCGCGGCGATATCAGCCGAGGCCTCTTGCACGCCTTCAAACTTGCCCACTTCCATATTGAATTGGCGACGGATGCGCGCATAAGCACCCACCATGCGGTAGTTCATTTCACCGCTGGCAGTTGAGAGTGCAGGCAAGGAAACACCGCGACCGGCGCCGAGGCATTCGATCAACATGCGCCAGCCTTTACCAGCCATAGCGGCACCACCAATAATCCAATCGGCGGGGATAAAGACATCGGTACCAAAAATCGGCCCGTTCATAAACGGTGAGCCGGGGTTATGGCGTTTACCGATTTCAACACCCGGGTGATTAGCCGGGATCAGCGCACAGGTAATCCCGTATTCTTTTTTGTTAGGGTCGCCGAGCAGGCCTTCGGGGTCATACACCTTGAATGCCAAACCGACCACCGTTGCAACTGGCGCGAGAGTGATCCAGCGCTTGCTGAAAGTCAGTTTCAAACCGATGACTTCCTGACCGTCATGCATGCCTTTACAGACGATACCGGTATCGGGAATCGAGCCTGCATCAGAGCCCGCTTCCGGGCCAGTCAAACCAAAACAGGGAATTTCAGTACCGTTTGCCAAACCCGGCAACCAGCGCTGGCGCTGTTCTTCGGTGCCGTATTTGACCAGCAATTCACCTGGGCCGAGGGAGTTGGGTACCATCGCGGTCACTGCGGCGGTGCCGGAACGGCTGGCGATTTTGCTCATGATGCGGCTTTGTGCATAAGGGCTGAAATCGCGCCCGCCGTATTCTTTGGGGATGATCAGGCCAAAGAAGTTTTTGTCTTTGAGGTATTGCCATGCTTCCGCTGGCAGGTCTTTCAGATCGTTCTGGATTTTCCACTCATCAAGCAGCGAGCAGAGTTCGCTTACTTCATTATCGATAAATTTTTGCTCTTCCGCGGTGAGTTGCGGCAAGCTGATTTGCGCAAACTCATTCCAATCCGGACGGCCGCTAAACAGCTCTTTTTCCCACCAGGTAGTACCGGCCTCCAAGGCGTCGCGCTCGGTGGCGCTGATCGGTGGCATGGATTTTTTTAGCATCGCAAACACAGGCTTGGTGAGGATTGCGCGGCGCACACTGCCCACATTCAACACAACCAACACCAGTGCCAGAGGCACAACCAACCAGGGCGATAACATCGCCGGCGTGACGGCGCCCAATACCAACCAGGCAATAATCACTATGGATGAGGCGGCGGCGAGCGCCACTTGGCGATAGGTTAATAGGGCGACCAACACCCATATCGCCAGCAGAGAGAGCAGTAACATCATTTTTTGACCCCTGAAAGGTTTTGTTTTTGTGAGTTTCCGGTGAGAACTCTACCCTTAACCTTAGCTCAATACCGTTAAGTTGGTGAGATTTCCTGCGTCCTAATGGTTCTGTTTCCGCTGTTTATGCACCACAAGGATTCATTTCATCCTCAATGGTTAAACGGCAACCAAACAACGCCGCCTCCAATTCATCCAGCGCCATGACGTCATCGTTTATTAATTCAATACGGCTATCGAGCAGCTCTGGCTCACCTTCCTGCTCGCCGCCTAACATAAGCGGCTTGACGCTGAGCACACCGTTTTCAGCATTGAACATATACACGCCTTGGTCCGTATTCATCACCGCTTTGGCGCGCACCAGATTAAGGCCGGTCATCCAACCGAAGAGTTGGTTGAAATCAAATTGGATGGCCGGTTGAAACAGCCAGCCGCAGGAGTAATAACCCTGGCCTTGATTTTCGCGGCGCAGATAATCCTGCCCATCCGGCAACTGAATCGCGGCATTGTAAAGTTCGCGCTGGGGGGAGAGCCGGTTGCGCTGCGCACTGTGATGTTGCGGATTGTTCAGAGCGTGTGTGCGGCGCGGATAATCCAGCCAGCCCAATTCCAACTGCCCCTGCTGCACCGCAAAGGCCGCCTGTTTGGGCGGATTAAACCCCGCAACCAGATCATCAAAATTGGCGCGATCAACCGGTGAGCACAAATCGGTTTTATTGGCGACCAATACATCGGCCACCGCGATTTGGTCTTTGAAATTGGCGTTATCGGCGTAGCGGCTCTCAACCAATTTGCGCGGATCAACCAGTGTGATGGTCGCGCGCAGATCTAACACCGTGTCGTAATATTCGCCAGTGAGCGTATTGATAATTTCTTCGGGGTGACCAAGGCCGGTTGGCTCGATAATAATGCGGTCCGGCTTGGTTTTGGCGATCAGCATATTCAGCGCGATTTTCATCGGCAGCCCCGCCACACAGCAGATACAACCGCCGGGTACTTCGCGCACATGGGCGTTGGTATTTTTTAACAGTGCGCCATCGATACCAATTTCACCAAATTCATTCACTAATACCGACCAGACTTCATCAGTCGGTTTGCTATTGAGCAGATGGGTGATTGCGGTGGTTTTCCCCACGCCCAAAAAACCGGTGATGATATTGGTGGGGATAAGTTTGCGCCCGGCAGGAGTACCGGGCGCAGCGGGATTTTCGGTAATCATAAGGCTGGCCTTGGTCAACAGAGTGCAGGCATTTTACACAGCTGGTGCGCGCGGCCAACCAGGATCTTTAGCGAGTCATACTAATATCCTGCACATTCACCTTGCCTGTACCGCCGCCGCTGGATACCGGTGCAGCAACCTCAGTCGCCACCGCCTGTGGTTGAATAGTCACACTGGAACCTGGTTCAGTCACCACCAAGCTGAATAATTGCGGTGAGCTTTTATCCAATTGCTGGGTAATAGTCATAGGTTTATGTTGACGTTTTCCGGTCGCCAATCCACTCGCCGCATCGCGCGGGCTTTTGATTGAATGGCTCAAGGCAGTGCTCGAACTCACCGCTGCACCTTTTTCATCGCACACCTGTACTTGATAAGTACCTGCTGCCAGACCTGTCACCGTACAAGTACCACTGGGGCAATGCACAATTTTTGATTCGCCTTTTATATCACTAATTTTGATATGCATGTCAGACGCCGCAACAGCAGCCAGTGGTACAAGTGCGCTCAATAAAATACTGCCAACAACAATACGAATGTGCTTATTCATGATGATCTCCTCGGGTGATGGGTGCTGTCACGGGACTGCAAACCTGGAGCAGCGGTAAGTAGCAATCAGTAGTGCAGGCCACAAAACTTAACAGTCCTGAGGCTTGTTTTCAGACTACGCCAACCCCATGAATTCAATCTGAATAGACAACGTGAAAAAGTCACAGAGGAAGCAGGAATGAACACAACCAACTTATTAAACCAGTTGTTAAAAGCAGGCACGGATTTACTGCAAAACAAAGGCGGCGCACAACAACCCGGCAACTGGCCGCAATCGAACAATACGCAACAACCAGCCAATAATTCTCCGCTCGGCAGCTTGGCCGGGTTGTTATCCGGCAAAGGCGGCGCTGCACTCGCCGGTGGTG
>NZ_JBRFPI010000169.1:0-4564 GCF_053579595.1 Cellvibrio sp. | reverse complement strand
GCCGCCCTCGGGCTGGCGATCGTGCTCGTGGCCATGGCGGCGATGATGCACCGCTTCTGGGAGGAGACCGACCCCCAGACCAAGCAGGGCGAGATGGCGCACTTCATGAAGAACATCGCACTCGCCGGCGGCGCACTGGGCTTATTACTCGGCAGCAAGCAGGGCCGCAAAATGGGCGGCGCTGTGCTGACCTACGGTGGCTTGGCTGCACTCGGGGCCATCGCCTACAAAGCCTACGGTAATTGGCAGGCGCAAAATCAGGCAACCACCGCCGCTGGCCCGCAGACCATTGATCGTATTCCGCCTGCGCAAGCCGAACAGCACAGCCGCGCAATCCTTATCGCACTAATTGCTGCCGCCAAAGCCGATGGTCATGTTGATGACCGCGAGCGCCAGCTAATTGATGGTGAAATTGGCAAGCTCACGCAGGATCACGAACTGATTACCTGGGTTGATCAGGAGTTAAAAAAACCGCTCGACCCAAGTGCGATTGCTGCAGTTGCCACGACTCCAGAGATGGCCGCAGAGATGTATCTGGCGAGTATTTTGGTGGTAGATGAAGAGAATTTTATGGAGCGCGCCTACTTGCAGGAATTGGCAAAGCAACTGCGCCTGGAACCTGAATTGCAAACTGAATTATCTACTCAGGCGAAACAAGCTATCCAGTTATGTAACTAAACATTCCCGTCATAAATACATAAATAAAAAAATCGGCAATCGCTTCTCGGCGATTGCCGATTTTTTTATTTATGGACGGGCATGACGCGCTTGGCGAGATACTTGCTTAATTCATGACGCTATCCGGTTCAGTGTACTTAACCAAAAAAATTCCTCCGGGTTGGCCACCAACGCAAATCGCCGCACTCTGATGCATAGGGCGCCATGATGCTGCACAGAAATCCACAAGGAGTAACCGTCATGAAACGCTTGGAATTACTTGATTACGGAAGGTTTATTGCCGCACTTTGCGTAGTGAGCTATCACTACCTTTTTAATGGCATAAACAATGGCAAAGTCTCCTCTATCACACATATTCCCGCCATTATCGATATAGCAAAGTACGGCTATCTGGGTGTTGAATTTTTCTTCATGATCAGCGGCTATGTGATTTTTTTCTCTGCCAACCGCAAATCTGCGGGTGATTTTCTTACCTCACGCGCGGTGCGTTTGTTTCCCGCTTTTTGGGTCGCAGTATTGTTTACCAGCGCCATCGCTTTTTTTATTGGTGGCGCAATGATGTCAGTCACCGCGCCGCAGGTTGTCACCAACTTAACCATGTTTCCTAATGTCTTCGGTTATGCCTTTGTGGATGGTGTTTATTGGACATTGCAATATGAATGGAAATTTTACTTTGCCGTATTTGCTGTCCTCGCCCTTGGCCTACAGGAGCAGCTGCGCTTTATTTTTATGCTGTGGCCAGTGGGAATGGTACTTGCCAAAATTACCGGTCTGACCGCACTCCCCTTTATGGGTGATTATTACTGCTATTTTGCAGCAGGCTGCCTATTTGCCATGCTCAAAGAGCAGAAGAACTGGCCAACAACGGGCTCGCTGTTGCTCTGCGGGTATTTGTGTATTTCTTTTACACTTGAAAAAGCCTTGCTATTGGAAACCACTAGAAATGTGGACTATTCGCTAGCTATCATCGCCACCGTGATTGTCAGTTTTTTTGCATTATTTACATTTATCAACTCTACTCTGGGTGCATCGCTCACATTGCCAGGTTCGCGTTTGGCAGGCGGATTGACCTACCCGGTCTACCTGATTCATGCCCATTTTGGCTACATGGTACTCAACCATTTCGCCACCGAACAAAATAAAGTACTGGTCTACCTGCTCTGCCTTGCAAGCGTTTTAGCCACTGCCTACTTGATCCATATTTTTGCGGAGAAAAAGCCAGCCTCCTACTGGGAGCATTTGTTTTCGCGCACCCTGGGCACAGCAGGCAATGCAGTGCAAATACGCGCATCAGCAGTAGCGGGTAGCTTATATCGCTACGCGCTCGCTAAAATTCGTTAACCACCCGCAACGACCACTCCAATCAGGTGGCAAGCATAACTATGCCTGTCACCTTAAGTAACATTTTGTAACCGTTTACAAATTTTTTACGCCATAAACAAATGCTAACAAAAACTACCACCTTGCCTATAAAAAAATCCACCCGCAACAATCTCACTCTAAAAAAACTATCTTAATCATATAGATATAGTAATTTTCCAATTAAAACCCTTCTTTAATTGACGTATAAATAATCTTTTTTTGATTGATAAAAAAACAACTCCAGTATTTTAAGTGTCATAAACTGTTTGAAAATGTAAACGATTACATCTAGGATTCCGCCATCTCGTGGGATGGCAAAGGCATAACACTAACGCGCCGCTGTTCTAACTGAGTACCTGCCAACCCCAACAATGCAGGGATCTACATCACATAGACCACCACATAAAAAGTCAAAACTAGAGGACGCACACATGAACAGTTCTGCAAGTTTTAATCGGAAATTGCTCTCCACCATGATCGCCGCTTGTATCGCCACCGGTGCTTATGCGCAGGGCGATTCTGTTGAAGAAGTTATCGTTACCGGCGTGCGCGGCGCGCAGGAAAAAGCCATCGATGTCAAACGCAATTCAGCGCAAATCGTCGATTCAGTGGCCGCTGAAGATATCGGCAAACTGCCCGACACCACCATCGCCGACTCTTTGCAACGTATTACCGGTATCCAAATCCAGCGCAGCGGCGGCCAAGGTAGTGTGGTGAGCGTGCGCGGTATGGGCCAAGTGTTAAGCACCATGAACGGCGAATATTTTTTAACGCCCGCAAGTATGACCACTAACGGCGTTAACTTTACCGATGTACCGGCGAGCCTGGTATCAGGTCTGAACGTATCCAAGTCGCAATCAGCAGCGCAGTTGGAAGGCGGTATCGGCGGCAGCATCGATGTGTTGACCCGTCGCTCGCTGGAACTGGATGAAGGCTTGAGCGGTTCCGTGCGTTTGCAAGGCAGCAGCGGCAGCATCACCAAAACTACCGATCCAGAATTGAGCGGATTGGTTGGCTGGAATTTTGAAGATACAGCGGCCATGTCGCTGGCGTTTTCTTACGGCGAATCTACCCTCGCCGAAAACCAGGGCCGCCTGCGCGCTGACCGCGTCAGCGAAGAGTGGGGCTGCAGCAGCAGCTGTGCTGACCTTGATGGCAATGGCAATAAAAAAGGCGATTTTATCAACCCCATGAGCTGGAACAGCCCGGAATTTTCCGCGCGTGAAATTGAACGCGAGCGTTTGGGTTTGGCATACAACTTTAATTTGGCCGTGAGCGATGCACTCGAATTAAATGCAGATATTTTTTACACCTCAATGGACGAAAAAGCCGCTGGCCAATTTATTTATTTGGGCAACCAAATTGGCGGCCGCGCCGGCTTCCATGAATACACCTTGGTCACTGGCAAACCGGCCATTGTGAATCCTGGCGATGGCACACTCGGCGGCCAACCTTTCTACGCTACCGATATGAACATGATGGTGTCTGGTTTCCGCGCCGGTGTACTGGGTGATTACCGCGAAAGTTCTGCACTCAATTCCAATGTGGAATTGAAATACGACAATGGCGATGCCTTCACCGGCAGCGCGCGTTGGGTATCGGGTAACGCCGATAACGACAACAACAATCTCACGCTCGCACAAGTCAGCAATGCGATGATGGTCAAGCGCTCACCGACAACTGATCCCGTCAATATTAATCCAGGTGCAATTGACGATGGGTTGATTTATCCCATGCACGTCAAAGTGAACAGCGGCAGTGTGTTGGCAGAACTTGATCCGGCGATGATTAGTAAACTGGCCAACCCGGAAGCCTGGTACTTACATTCCGGTTGGATTGAAAGCACTTACGCAGAATCTGAATTTGATGTGTTGCGTTTTGATGGCAATTATAAATTTGCCGATGAAGGTTTGACTTCAGTTGATTTCGGCTATCGTTTTGCTGACCGCAGCACTACTTTCAACAACATGTCGTTTTTCTCACCTTCCGGTGTAATAAAAGATGGTGTGGAACTATTAAATAAATATCACGAAGTGGGTTACGCCACTGGCCAAGCGGGTAGCACAGGTACAGCAGCAGGTTTGACTTATGATCCACTGCCCGTGGTTGAAATTACCGATGCAAAACTCAACGGCTATATCGGTAACGTCAGCAATTTTGGTGATGCACTGAAAGGTTTTAACGTTAACATTCCGATGATCGACACACGCAAAATCGATGACCCGATTGCGTTTAACGATATGATTTACGGCAAAGGCCAACGCATTGTTAACCCGGATCGCTCTTACGCAATTACCGATAGCAAACAAAGTTTCCACTTCCAGGCTAACTTTGATAAATCGCTGAATGATACTTTCACCGTTAGTGGTAACACCGGTGTGCGCTACGTAAAAACCGATTTGACCGTAACGCAAAATATTACTGACCCGAAAAAACTCAACCCATTAATTCTGGCTGGTACCGATCCAAACCACACCACCTATATGGATCTGGGCGATAAAATTACCAACGTTACTTACAATGA
>NZ_JBRFPI010000168.1:0-9371 GCF_053579595.1 Cellvibrio sp. | reverse complement strand
CACGCTTTGGGTACGCTCGCGCAAAAATTGGATATCGTTATTGTTCCGTCATTATTTGAAAAGCACGCTGTGGACCTGCATCATAATACGGCTGTGGTTATCGAGCGCGACGGCAGCATCGCGGGCAAGTATCGCAAAATGCATATTCCCGATGACCCCGGGTATTACGAGAAATTTTATTTTACGCCGGGCGATTTGGGCTTTCAGCCAATCCAGACATCAGTCGGCAAATTGGGCATCCTGGTGTGTTGGGATCAGTGGTTTCCTGAAGCTGCGCGTTTGATGGCAATGGCGGGTGCAGAGCTATTAATTTACCCAACTGCCATTGGTTGGAGTCCCGCGGAAGCTGCGGATGAAAAAGTGCGTCAGCGCGACGCATGGATTACAGTACAACGCGCCCATGCGATTGCCAATGGTCTACCAGTAATTAGCGTCAACCGAGTGGGGCATGAACCTGACCCCGCAGGTGGTGCTGGTTTGAATTTTTGGGGTAGTAGTTTTGTTGCTGGTCCCCAGGGTGAATTTTTGTTCAGTGCAAGTGTTGATCAGGAAGAAACAAGGGTGGTTGCGATTGATCTGCTGCGCAGCGAACAAGTGCGCCGCATGTGGCCATATCTGCGCGATAGGCGGATTGACCACTACAGTGAGTTGGTGAAGATCTATCGTGATTGATAATAAGTAAAAGCCGTGTTTTCTCACGGCTTTTTTATTGGGACTGTATAAAAAATAGTTTCTGGTTAGCACAGATTATTTCGTCTAGACTTGGTTCGGCGTACTTATTTAATACTCTTGAACAAAAGCAATGTTTATGGATTCTCCTGCATCTCCTTCCGATTTTGTTTCGCTATCCTGTCCGCGTGGTGATACTCCCTGTCAATTTTTACAGGAACTACAGACCTTGCGCGAGGAAGTGGATTTACTGAAAGAACAGGTGCGTACTGATGCGCTGACAGGGCTTTATAATTTTCGTTTTTTCTCCGATGCTCTGCCGTTGGAGATGGAACGCGCAAGCCGTTCGTTTCAACCACTCTCACTCATCATTTTGGATATTGATCATTTCAAAAGTTTTAATGATCGCTGGGGGCATGAATTGGGGAATAGGGCGCTATCCCATATTGCCCAATTGGTTGCATTGATGGTTCGTAAATTGGATTTTGCCTGCCGCTTTGGTGGCGAAGAGTTTGTGATTTTATTGCCCAATACTGATTTACGGCAGGCACTGAATGTAGCTGAGCGGTTGCGTGAAATTATCGCCACTACTCCCTTGGTCAATGAGCAAGAGCTAATCACCATAACCGCGAGTTTGGGTGTAGATGAATACCGGGGTAATCACAGTGATAGCCCTGAAGGTTTTATCGAGCGTGTAGATGCCTGGTTATATCAGGCGAAGCATGCTGGCCGCAATTGTGTGAAAGGGCCCGTTATTGAGCCGGCGGATGTCCGTACGACAGTAACAACTGAAGAAAAAGATGCACTCTTTGGGGCGTTTGGATCAGATGACTGATTTAGCAGCTTAGATCTCTATTTTTTGTGCTGCACAAAAGCTCTGAACTGATCGAGCAGTTTTGATAAGACGTAAAATTCCATCACTATTCACAAAAATATTTACACACCATAGCCGAAGGTTCACAAGCGAATGACATTTCCCAAGATTGGTAATCTCGCCCCGGTATTCACCCTGAAAAATCAAGCAGGGGTTGATATTGCGTTAAAAAATTACAAAGGCAAAAAGAATGTGGTGTTGTACTTTTATCCTAAAGCTTCCACACCGGGTTGTACGGTGCAAGCCTGTGGTATCAGGGATACACATGCAGAGTTTGATGCATTGGATACAGTAGTGCTTGGTGTTAGCCCCGATGCTCCGCCTAAATTGCAAAAATTCATCGATAAGTATGATTTGAATTTTGATTTATTGGCTGATGAAGATCATGTACTGGCCGAAAAATATGGTGTGTGGGGACTCAAAAAATTTATGGGGCGCGAATTCATGGGGATATTGCGAACCAGTTTTATTATTGACAAAGACGGGCGCTTGAAGCACATCCTCGATAAGGTTAACACCAAGACACATGATCAAGAAGTGCTCGGTATTCTGCGCAATGGCATTTAAACCGTCTTTAATATAATTACTTGTGATAAAAAACTCGTCTTTTGATTGGAAATTATACGCATTTCTCTTTGATTCAAAAATAGTTCGTCTATAATCCCCATTAGCTGAGTGTAATTTGAATAATCCATGGATGGTGCTTGAAAATTTGGTAGCCTGTGCTTTTATCAAGGAAAAACACTCCTGATTGATTTCATAAACGCCCTTAATTGGCAAAGGAGACGCCTGGATGATCCAATTACAGCGAATTTATCGTAACAGCGAACATTATTCTGAAAATTCCTTCGAGGGGTCTGAAGTAAGATCTTATGAGGAATATCTTGCTATGGCTGATATTCCAAAATTTGAAGGGGTTTCTGCACGCGTGATCGATGCTCTAAAACAAAGGGTCGGTCGCGATGATTTATCGATTGATCGGATTGCTGAAGATCTAAAGCTGTCCAAAAGAACCTTACAGCGTCGATTGCAACAACAGAGTGCGAATTTTGCACAGTTGCGGGATGTCTTGCGTTTTCATTATTCAATCAAGTATTTGATCGATGAACATATGAGCGTTGACACCGTCTCCAAAGCGCTGGATTTTTCCGATCGCACCAGTTTCACCAATGCATTTAAGCGCTGGACCAGCTTGTCTCCGAGTGTTTTTAGGAAGTTATTCCGCGATTACGCGTAGTTTTCTTACCTCCAGTTAACGACCTTGTTTGATTAAGGAGTGCTAATTGCCTGTGTCTTTCAAAACAGGTACAGTTAGCGCTCTTTATTCTACGAGGTTAGTTTCATGAGTTTCTTTATAGCATCCGCAATGGCTCAGGCTCAAACGGCACCAGCGCCACAAAGTAATCCGATGATTACTTTATTGATGTTTGGTGGCATGTTCCTGTTCATGTATCTGCTGATTATTCGTCCTCAACGTAAGCGTCAAAAAGAGCATCAGAATCTGGTTTCAGCTCTGGCGAAAGGCGATGAGGTGATAATGACCAGCGGCATGCTGGGTAAGATTCTTAAAGTTGACGATAACTATGTTGTTATCGAAACGGGGAATAATGTAGAACTCAAATTCCAAAAAGTGGCTGTGCATGCAGTGCTTCCAAAAGGCACCATCAAGTCCATTGATGCATCCTAAGCGTTAAAGAATCAAAAAGGGGCTTAGGCCCCTTTTTTATTGCCCTGACTACCTGCCCTTATAATTATTCTGGAGTCCTTATGGAGCTTATTCATCACTATGTTGCCTGGTTAAATGGCTTGGTCTGGGGTGTGCCCATGTTAATCCTGATTCTCGGTACCGGGTTGTTTTTGATGGTGGCGTTAAAGGGAATGCCATTAGTCCGGATTCTAATGGGATTCCGCTTAATGTGGGGCGGAAGAGCCCGTGGGGATACTAGGACTGGTGATGTAAGTCCGTTTCAGGCGTTAATGACGTGTTTGTCAGCTACTGTGGGTACCGGGAACATTGCTGGTGTTGCTACGGCCATTTTTTTGGGAGGGCCGGGTGCTTTGTTTTGGATGTGGTGTACAGCGCTTGTTGGGATGGCGACCAAGTACTCCGAAATAGTGTTAGCGGTGCACTTTCGCGAGAGGGATGAGCGTGGTGAATATTGCGGTGGGCCAATGTATGCGATCAAAAATGGATTGGGAAAATCCTGGGCGTGGTTGGGTTTCGTATTCGCTATTTTTGGTGGTTTGGCCGGTTTTGGTATTGGCAACATGGTTCAGTCCAACAGCATGGCTGAGGTTATGGAGTCGTCCTTTCATATAGAGCGCTGGATAACTGGTTTAGTTACGACAATTATTGTTGCTGCGGTGATTTTGGGGGGAATAAGGCGAATCGCAAAAGTATCAGCTTCATTAGTCCCCTTTATGTGTATCGGTTATGTCGTCATGTCGCTGGTTGTATTGGGCATATATATTGAGCGCGTGCCTGATGCCTTTGCTCTGATCTTCACGCACGCGTTTACTCCGGCTGCTGCAACCGGTGGCTTTGCTGGTGCGGCGGTGATGATGGCGATGCAATACGGAGTTGCTCGTGGAATTTTTTCAAATGAGGCTGGTCTGGGGACTGCGGGTATTGCCCAAGCTGCTGGGACTACAAATAGTCCAGTTCGGTCGGGCTTGATAGGAATGATCGGTACATTTATCGATACCATTATTATTTGCAGTATGACGGGCTTGGCAATTATCTGTTCGGGTGTATGGGCCAGCGGGACAAAAGGGGCAAGCTTGTCAGCGGCTGCGTTTGAATCTGCATTACCAGGAGTTGGAGGCTACCTGGTGGCAATTGCACTGATCATTTTTACTTTTACAACGATTTTGGGTTGGAGTTATTACGGTGAAAAATGCTGGATATTTTTGGCTGGCCGTAAAACTGTAATACCTTTTCGAATCCTTTGGGTGTTGGCGGTATTTGGTGGTGCAGTCTTTCAGTTAGATTTTGTATGGTTGTTGGCGGATACACTAAATGCACTCATGGCGATCCCCAATTTGGTTGCGCTGCTGTTGTTGAGCCCCGTGGTGCTGAAATTAACGAAAGACTATTTTGATAAAAATAAATTGTGATTCAGATAATACTAAATGATCACAGGCAATTTGTCGGGCGTGGTAGTCCGGCAATTTTGCTGGCGATTCTAGCGGGGCTGGGGGGAAACAGTTGCAGTAAATAAATACTTTTCCCTTTTTCTGGGCCAAGTTTTTTTTCGGTGTATTTTACAAATGCGCGCATCGCCGGTGACAATTCGAATTCCCGATAAAATTCTTGCAAAAGATTTATAATCTCCCAGTGTTCAGGTGTGAGTGAAATATTTTCTTGTGCGGCAAGTGCCTTGGCTACTTCCTTGTCCCAGTCATTAAGGTTGATCAGGTAGCCATCTTTATCTAACGCAATAGCGCGTCCATCTATATTGAGCTGCATATCAATACCAGCTTTGCACGCAGCGATGATCGAGTGTCAGTTGAACGAAGGTATTGTAGTCAATGAGCTCGATATTCGGTGCCAGCTTTTCCTCCAGTCCCCGCGCTTTTATATCATTTATCAACGCGAAAACCTTAACCCCGCGTTGGATTAGCAGCTGTAACTCATCCGCCCCCGGAGCGGAAGTGATGGTTCCGAATACACCGTCTTCCAGTAGTAAAATCCCGTCGCGCTCCACGCATACCCTAAGGCAAGAGAATAAGGTGCTGTGTGCAAAAGGCGATTTGTTAATGGTATGCAGAGTGCTCATATTAAAAACTCAGGAGTTGATCCTGCTGGCTAAGTAGGTGTCCTATATCCTTATTGTTTAACAGTTGTAAATCATCAAGGATTAGGTCATCGGCTTTTATTGTTCTAGCCTTTAAAGATTCTTGATGCACATAAATATTCTCTATTCCGTATAGGGCTAGTGCAGGAAGTATAGAGGCAATATTTTTTTGATCTATATGTTGGCTTTGTTGATTTTTCAGTAGCTGAAAAATACCATCGTCCATAAATAAAATTCCTATGTCCTGATCGTAGACAGAAGCTGCCAGTGCGATATCGATCGCTTCCCTTGCAGTGCTTTTGCCATAGGGTGCTTGTCGGCTAATCAGTAATATTTTCTTGTTCATACCAGCTAACCAAAGCTAATTAATCTATCAGATACGACGGCGGCTTCGACCAATTGTCCTAAGCCACTGATTGTGAACTCACTGGCGAGATTGTGTGACGGTTTGTCGTAGCGTTTAGCTTCGCCTTCATCAAGTATTCCTCGTCGCAAGGCTGCTGCTATACATACCACAAGATCCAGATTGTGATCTTTGGCTAGGTGCTGCCATGCTTGCTGTAAATTAAATTCATCTTGAGGCGGCGCTGCCAGATTAGTCGCATTATGAACTCCATCCTGATAAAAAAATACACGATGTACGCTGTGTCCCTGGTTCAAAGCGGCGATTGCAAACTGATAAGCACTGTAGCTTGCTTGGGATGAATAGGGGGCAGCGTAAACCGCTAGTGAAAAAATCATGATTAAGATGAAGCCCAAAAAATAAGGCTCCGCGAAGGGAGCCTTGGGTGAACGTCTGGATAATATTACTCGTCGCTGGTAACGCCAAGTAAATGTAGCAAGCTCGTAAACAAGTTCACAATGGAAAGGAACAGGCTGGTGGTTGCCATAATATAGTTGGTTTCGCCACCGTGAATGATTTCGCTGGTTTGGTAGAGAATCGCCGCGGACATTAATAGAACGATGCCTGCAGAGAAGGCTAATTGCAAACCGGAAAATTGGTAGCCGAAAAATGATGCACCTAACAAGAACAACATTACCGCGAGCATTACCATAATGCCGACGGCAACAAATCCCCCGAGGAAGTTAAAGTTTTTACGAGTAGTTAATACGTAAGCTGATAGTCCAACAAAAACGATTGCAGTCCCCGCAAGCGCTTGCATGATAATTGCTGAGCCATTTGCCATGCTGAGGTAACGATTGATGATTGGGCCAAGACCAGCACCTATTAAAGCGGTAAATGCAAATACAACGAGCAGGCCGGTGGCTGAGTTGGCTGTGCGTGGCAGCACAAACCAGATAAGTGCCATCGCGATAAGGCTCATGATCAGTCCTGCGCCGTGGCCAATGCCCATTGCCATAGATGCTCCTGCCGCCAAGGCGCTAAATGCCAAGGTCAAGCCCAATAGCATATAAGTATTACGCAGGACTTTACTCGTCTCAGTCTGGCTTAGTGGCTGAGCTGTGTTAGTGCTATAAACTTCTTGCATAAAACCCTCCAATTAAAAATTACTGAAATAGTATTATGTAGCTTGGGGCGATAATACAAATAAGCAACGTCAAAGCCAAGCTATTACGAATTTACTTATTATTTACGAGCTTTGAGTTGAAGTGGACTGGCTGAGTTGGAACCGAGAAAGTGACCGGTGTTCACCGTGAAAAAGGTAAATAAAAGACAAATAAAAAAGGCGCTAGATGTTTTTCTAGCGCCTTTTTGATTATGGCGGAAGGGCAGGGATTTGAACCCTGGGTAGGCTCGCACCTACGCCGGTTTTCAAGACCGGTGCATTAAACCACTCTGCCACCCTTCCGAGTGCGGCAAATTATACATAGCTTTTTTTATTGGGCAAGTGAAAAACGTTATTTTTATAGCTGAATGTTGCACTTAATTTTTTCTAACCCTAATTGCTGAGTATAAAAAAGCCGAATTGTTTCCAATTCGGCCGTTTTGTTTTTTTAATTAAAAATGTTTACTCGTTAGTGCTGCGCTTATTCAGGCGTGGATCATTTGACGGCCTGGCTAATGGGCGCGGGTTGTGATCAACGCTCGGTGGCAGGCTGGTATCCAGCGCGCGCGATGCCTGACTTTCGATAGTTTCGGTAATAATGCTTACCTGGCTTACGGGTTTGGGCGCTTTGCGTGGATCATTGCTGGCTCTTTCCGGAGGGGCAAGATTCACTTCAGTAATAGTCTTTCTCTCTGATGTCTCAATCTCAACGTCAGTTGTAGCTGCGGCAGGCTCACTGACAATGGCTTCTGCGGTTACTGGTTCGGGAGCTGAAATGGCCTCAGGTGCAGCTTTATCCTCGCTTATGGCAATTACAGCTGCGGCTTCGATTTGGGGTTCAATCGGTTTGGCAAATGTATCGACACTCGGCTCAGCACTGGTTGTGTTTGAGGTTTCGACAGCCGGTACATTTTCTTCTGCACCAGTTTCGGGCTCAACTTTGGTGGTTTGAGCTTGTTGGGCGTGTTCTGCGATAGCGGCAGAAATTTGTTGTGCCAGCTGTGCAGATTCGCTCAGCACTTTTGGTTCATCGGATGCCGTTGGTGTGATCACTTCTTTCTCTTCGGTGTTGAATGAAGTGTTTTCACCTTCTATACCCTCACCGCCATGGCGAGTGCGGCGACGTTGTTGCGAACGGGTGCGACGACCAGCAGGGCGCTTGGATGGGCGTTGATCATCCCCTTCTTCCTGGGTGTTGATTGCATCATTGTTGTTGATAGCTACTTCAGCAATAACCGCTGGCTCTTCTTTAACCGTTTGGCGGCGACTATTGTCACGCTCATTGCGTTGGTTGCGATTACGTGGTTGACGTGGTTCATCATCGCCAGCTTGTGAATCGCGTGGTTGCTGTTCGCGTTGTTGATCGCGATTATTGCGTGGTCTGCGTTCATTGTTGTCGCGAGTAAAACTATCGCGCTTTTCGCTATCTCTGCTGACTTCGCGTTTTTCTTGCTCGCGTGCAGGTTTTGCTTCGCCAGTTGGGCGATGCTCAAGGTTATCGATAATCTCGCGATCTTCTTTGCGGTCTTTGTCGCGGCGATTGTTGCGGCCATCGCGGCGGTTGTTGCGACCTGAGTTGCGGCGGCTGTCGCGCTTGTGTTCGCGTTTGCCTTTGCTCTCTTCGCTTTTTTCGCCACCAAAAATACTGCTAATTGAACCAATCAGGCGCGATAGTAATCCGGGCTTTTTAACTGGCTCAGGTGCTGGCTGGCTTGGGCTGCTTGGTTGTACAAGCGGCTTGGGTGCATTGATGGGTTTTGCTTTGAAGTCTTCTTCGTCAGCTTTGGCTTCGTCGGTGTGCGCAACGATTTTATAGCTGGTTTCCAGTGTCCCTTCGTCGTCATCGCGCAAGCGTTGGACTTCAAAATGGGGTGTCATCAATTCAGCGCTAGGTACAATCACCACGCGGGTGTTGTTGCGCGATTCAATACTGGAGATGGTTTTGCGTTTTTCATTTAGGAGGTAGGTGGCCACAGATACCGGACAAATTGCGCGGATTTCTGCGCTGCGCTCTTTTTGCGCCTCATCTTCAACCAGGCGAAGGATTGATAGGGCAAGTGAGCGGGTGCCGCGAATGTTGCCCACACCATCGCAACGCGGGCAGATTTTTGAATGGGTTTCACCCAATGATGGGCGCAGGCGTTGGCGTGACATTTCCATCAGGCCAAAACGGGAGATGCGGCCGATTTGTACGCGCGCTCTGTCCATCATCAATGCATCGCGTACACGGTTTTCAACTTCGCGCTGGTTGCGTACGGGTTGCATATCGATGAAATCGATAACGATCAAGCCGCCCATGTCGCGCAAGCGCAATTGGCGTGCGATTTCGTCAGCAGCTTCCAAGTTGGTTTGCAGCGCAGTTTCTTCGATGTCGCCGCCTTTGGTGGCGCGCGAGGAGTTGATGTCGATTGCAACCAGGGCTTCAGTTGCGTCGATAACAATTGAGCCGCCCGATGGCAATTTAACTTCGCGTTGGAATGCGGTCTCAATTTGAGACTCGATTTGATAGCGGTTAAACAGGGG